>SCSY01000223.1 GCA_004298625.1 Nitrospirota bacterium
GAGCTCCTCTCAAAAGAGGGAACTTCAGTAATAAATTATGACGACATCTGGGGAAGAAAATTAATCGGGGAGGTCATCGGGAAGGTCCTTACTTATGGGCTTGAAACAGGCGCAGATATGTTTGCAACGGGCATAAAAGACTCCTTTGAAGGGCTTGTTGTAGATATTAAATTCAGAGACAGAACGCATAGCATCAAGTCTCCACTGGTAGGAATGCACAATGTTTATAACATACTTTCTGCTGCCGGCGCTGCCGTTAGTCTCAATGTCCCATGGGACGTAATAATTGACGGCATAAGGAAAATGTGTTTTGTGAAAGGCAGGTTTGAAAAGATTAACGCCGGACAGGACTTCCTGTGCATAGTTGATTATGCGCACACGGAAGATGCGCTCGAAAGGCTTATTCATACGGCGAGAGAACTTAAGCAATCAGCAAGTCAGGGGAAAATCATCACTGTTTTTGGCTGCGGCGGAAACAGGGACAGGGGTAAAAGGCCCAGAATGGGCGCTATAGCAACTAAGCTGAGTGATTATGTTGTGATAACTTCGGACAATCCCAGAGATGAGGAGCCAATGGAGATAATAAAGGAGATAGAGGCAGGGGCCTCCAGAAATAATTATGTTGTCGAGCCTGACAGGGAAAAGGCAATCAGCGCGGCCGTGAACGCAGCAGGAGAAGGGGACATATTGCTTGTTGCAGGCAAAGGGCATGAGGATTATCAGGAGATAAAAGGCGTCAGGCATAAGTTCAGCGACAGGGAAGCGCTTGAGGCTGCAATAAGAGACAGAACTAAAAATGTTTGAGACAGAGGTTATGGGAGCTTTAACAGTAGAAGACATTATTAAGGCCACAGGCGGGAAGGTTGTCTACAGCAACGGCAATTCTCATGTGTTTACAGGCGTATCCATAGATTCAAGGGCTATAAAGGAGGGAGAACTATTTGTTGCCCTGAGAGGCTCAAAGTTTGACGGTCATGATTTTCTTTATAAAGCCCTTGAAAAAGGAAGCGGCGCGCTGGTGAACTTCCCTCCGGCGGAACCCCCGAGGGGAAAGACGTTAATCTACGTAAAAAATACCCTGAATGCGCTTCAGGATATTGCGCACTATATGCGGATGAGAAGCAATATCCCCGTTATCGGCGTAACAGGCACAAACGGCAAGACAACAACAAAGGAATTGATAGCGTCAATCCTGGGCACACGGCACAGGGTTCTTAAGAATACCGGTAATCTCAACAACCAGATAGGCCTTCCCTTGAGTCTTACAAAGATAAGCGAGGAAGATGAAATTGCTGTCCTTGAGATGGGTGCAAGCATTCCCGGTGATATAAAAGAGCTGTGCGGGATTGCAGCGCCCGACTATGGGGTTGTGACGAACATAGGCCCAGGACATCTTGAAGGCTTTGGGAGCATTGAGGCTGTGAGAGATACGAAACTCGAAATCCTTGATACCGTTAAAGCAGTTGTGGCAGGCGCAGACGATGCCTTTCTTATGCAGGGTCTTTCCATGTATCACGGAAAGGTTGTTACATTCGGGATAGAGAATGATGCCGATATATTTGCAAAAGATATTAATATCAGGGATAAGAGTTCCGATTTTCTGCTGTGCCTCGGCGCAGACCGCTCTATAGAAATAAACATGAATATACCCGGGACCTTCAATATCTATAATGCGCTTGCCGCAGCAGCCATAGGAGATATATTCAGGATGGACCTTAATGATATTAAGACAGGCATCGAGTCGTTTAAGGGCGTTCCCATGAGGCTTGAGATTAAAGAGTTGTTCGGCACAACAGTGATAAGCGATGTGTATAATGCAAACCCTGCATCTATGGAGGAGGCGATAAAGGAGCTTGTAAGGCTGAAAAAGGGCAGGGCCATCGCTGTCCTCGGAGATATGCTTGAACTCGGTTCTTATGCAGAGGAGGCGCACAGAAAGCTTGGAGAATGGATGTCGAAACTTCCTATAGATATTTTCATTGCTGTTGGTCCCCTGATGGCGGAAGCAGAGTCTCAGTTTTCCAAAGGGGGAGGGCAGTCATTCCGTGCAGCTACTGCATCGGAGGCAGGGAAAATACTTATCGGTATTTGCAGAGAGGAAGACACCGTGCTTGTCAAAGGCTCAAGAGGAATGGGCATGGAAAAGGTCTTGGAAATAAATAAGGTCGGTACAACTTGCAACCGGGGGACGGAAAATGCTGTATAGCCTTCTTTATAAATTGCATGACTGGTTTTCTCCCCTGAATGTTTTCAGATACATAACATTCAGGACTGCTCTTGCAGTGCTTACGGCAATGCTTATCACATTTATGCTCGGCCCCGGCATTATAAAAAGGCTCAGGAGTTTCAGCGTTACCCAGCATATAAGGGACGATGGCCCGCAGACACATTTAGGAAAGACGGGAACGCCGACCATGGGCGGCGTCCTTATAATAATCTCTATACTCATAACTATTTTATTGTGGGGCGACCTTTCGAATATGTACATATGGGTGATGATCTTATCCATCATAGGATTTGGCGCGATAGGGTTTGCCGATGATTATCTCAAGATTATAAAAAAGGATTCCAAAGGTTTACGCGCCTGCTATAAGTTCGGGGCGCAGATGCTGCTTGCCTTAATGATAGGCATGTTCCTTTATATGAATCCAAAGGATCCTTTCAGCGCGGTCCTGAGCGTCCCCTTCTTTAAAAAATGGCTATTTGACCTTGGGTGGTTTTATATCCCTTTTTCCATCGTTGTTATCGTGGGCTCCTCTAATGCGGTTAATCTTACCGATGGCATTGACGGCCTTGCGGTCGGGCTTGTCGGGATTGCAGTGCTTGCAACAGGCGTGCTCGTTTATATCTCCGGCAATATTAAGTTCTCGGAATATCTTCAGGTTCTGTATCTTCCCGGCACAGGGGAGTTAACCGTGCTTTGCGGCGCAATGCTCGGAGCGTGCCTTGGTTTTCTCTGGTATAACTCATACCCCGCAGATGTTTTTATGGGAGATGTGGGTTCACTCTCGCTCGGCGGCTCGCTCGGGACGCTTGCCGTAATAACAAAGCATGAGCTGGTGCTTGCAGTTGTAGGAGGGATATTCGTTATAGAGACGCTTTCGGTTGTGTTTCAGGTTGCTTCCTTTAAGCTTACCGGCAAGAGGATATTCAGGATGGCTCCGATACACCACCACTTTGAACTGAAGGGATGGCCTGAACCCAAGGTTATAGTCAGATTCTGGATAGTGGGTATAATGCTGGCTCTCTTGAGCCTTGCAACGTTGAAATTGAGGTAATTATGAGACAGTTATCAACTATCAGTTTTCAGTTGTCAGCGATAAGGAGGAGATTATTTTTTGTCATAATCTGTTCACTGTTCACTGTTCACTGTTCACTGTTCACTGCTCATGCTGATGAAATAAAATCAAAGGCTGCGCTGGCAATGGAGGCTTCTACCGGCAGGGTTCTTTTTGCGAAAAATCCCAATTTAAAACTGCCTCCTGCAAGCACGACAAAGCTTGTGACTGCAATGGTTGTGCTTGACAGGACCCGGCTGAATGAGACTGTAACCATAAGCGAGAAAGCTGCGGAAGTGCCCACGATAAAGGGGACCGGGTTTAAGGCAGGCGAAACCGTGACTGTCGAGACACTGCTTTATGCTGCGCTTCTAAGGTCGGCCAACGGCGCTGCCTTTGCGCTTGCAGAGCATGTGGCCGGCTCGGAAGAAAAATTTGTGGAGCTTATGAACAGGAAGGTCGTTGCAATTGGCGCGTCCGGCACAAAATTTATAAATACGACAGGGCTTCCAGGGAAAGGGCAGCAGATAACAGCTTACGGCCTTGCGAAGATACTCAGGCATGCGCTCAAATATCCGGTGATAAGGGAGATTATCGGTACCAGAGAGGCAGAGATATCAACATCCGAGGGCAGGATCATCTCGCTTGAGAATACGAACAAGCTTTTGTGGTCCGATGACGGGGCCGTCGGCGGCAAGACAGGCTACACAAGGTCGGCAAGGCATTGTTTTGTATATGCAGGCGAAAGAGAAGGCGAGACAGTAATAGTCGCTATTCTGGGAGCGCCGAGCAGGAAAGCCCTGTGGGATGAGGCTGAAAAATTAGTCTGCAAAGGTTTTGATGTTATAGCGAGCGCCGAACAGCCGGTTATTTACTATACAAAAGCTGATTATACGACGTCTGCCGGGAAGACAGCATACAAGAAAAATTCCAGGGGGAAGAGATCAAAGTATGCAAAGGCATCAGCAAAGAAAAAATCAAAAAAGGTTCAGGCAACATCGGCGGAAGGCCGGAAACGTAAAAGAACGGAAGCGAAGAAGATCTTTAAAAAAGAAGATCAGAAAAGCATAAGAGCCGGGGTCTTTAGCGCTTCTGAACTTTTCAGTTAAGAATATGAAAATAAAAGGCAAAAAAATATTGATATTCGGACTTGCAAGGAGCGGGGTGGGAGCAGCCAACCTTCTCCTTGGCCAGGGAGCAGAGGTGACGGTCACTGATAAGAAATCAAAAGGGGAATTAGCAGTCTTTATTGAAAGGCTTTTGCCCTCTGTGAGGCTTGCCCTGGGCGGTCATCCTGACGAGATATTCAAAAATACGGATTTGATAGTGATAAGCCCGGGAGTTCCATTGGATATTCCGCCTTTGAAAAAGGCAAAAGATGCCGGTATAAAAATCATCGGGGAGCTTGAACTCGCGTATCAGATAATACATCCCCAATCTCCAATCCCATTTCTGGCCGTAACAGGTACGAATGGGAAATCAACTACTACAACCTTGCTTTATGAGATGATTAAAAATAGCGGGTTTAAAACTATACTTGGCGGAAACATAGGTAATGCGCTGACAGAAGAAATATTAAAAGCAATAAGCCCCCCCACCTATCCCTCCCCCTCGAGGGGGGAGGGTAAGGGAGAGGGTGGAAGCTATACGCTAAACGCTGATTATATTGTCGCCGAGGTGTCGAGTTTTCAGCTTGAGGCTATAGATAAATTCAGGCCGGATGGCGCAACTATCCTTAATATCACTCCTGACCATCTCGATCGGTATCATTCTATGGATGAATACAGGGCTGCAAAAGCTCAGGTATTTTTGAATCAGCAGAAAGAGGATTTTCTCGTGCTTAACGCGGATGATACTGAAGTGATGAAAGTTGAAAGTTTAAAGTTAAAAGTTAAAAGTGAAAGGCCACGTATTTTTTATTTTTCCCGCAAGAAAGAAGTTGAAGGCGTTTATCTTAAAAAAGGTACTGTATATTGTAGTTTTTCTCACTTGCCCCTAACCCCTAACCCCTTGCCCCTTATCAGCGCTTCGGATATAAGAATTAAAGGTGTTCACAACCTGGAGAATGCCATGGCTGCTTCGGCCATGGCTCTCCTTGCAAAATGTCCTGTTGAAGCGGTTGTTAAAACCATGAAGGAGTTTCCCGGTCTTGAACACAGGCTCGAATTTGTCAGGAACCTTGACGGTGTGGATTATATCAATGACTCAAAGGGCACAAATGTCGGAGCAGTGATAAAGTCGCTCGAGAGTTTTTCAGAGCCTGTAGTCCTGATTGCAGGAGGCAGAGACAAGGCAGGAGATTTTTCCATCCTCAGGCCTCTTGTGAAAGAAAGAGTAAAAGCCCTGGTCCTTATCGGAGAGGCAAGAGAGAAAATAAACAGGGCTCTTGGGGATCTGACCGAAATTAAATTTGCAGATGATTTAAAAGGCGCTGTGATGATATCAAGGGCGTGCGCATCCGAGGGTAATGTGGTATTGCTTTCCCCTGCATGCGCAAGCTTCGATATGTTCAGGGATTTTGAGGACAGGGGCAGAAAGTTTAAGAAAATTGTGAGGGGTTTGTCCTGATATGAATAAAACCTATGACAGATGGCTTTTGCTGATAACGGTTTTACTTGTGGGCTTCGGCTCTCTCATGATATACAGCTCGACATCTGTTGTAACCCCGTCTCTGGCTAAAAAGAATGTCACCCAATTTTTTTATTTTAAGAAACATCTTTTTACAATGCTTCTTGGTTTTGGGATTATGTTTATGGCCTATAGACTGAAGCCCGGCGCCATAAAAAAACTTGCGCTGCCTCTGCTTATATTCTCTTTTCTGCTCCTTGTGCTTGTCTTTATCCCCGGGATGGGGATATCTGCAGGCGGCGCAAGAAGGTGGATAAGGCTCTGGCCTTCAACTTTTCAACCTTCGGAACTGGTTAAGCTTTCGATGGTTATATTTCTTGCAAAATATATGTCAATGCAGGACTACATGACCGACAGTTTCATATCATTTATAAAACCTATCGGAATCATGGCTGTATTTCAGGTCATATTTCTTAAGCAGCCTGATTTTGGCGCAACTGTAAGCCTTGCTATCATTACACTTTCGATGCTGTTTTTTTCGGGTATGAGATTAAGATATCTTTTTTCGCTGGCCGTCCTTGCAATCCCTGTGATAATAAAGCTGATAAAAGAGCCCTACCGATGGAAGCGCGTAACGTCCTTTCTGAATCCATGGGAGGACCCGCAGGGAAGCGGTTTCCAGCTTATACAGTCTTTTATCGCTTTAGGCAGCGGAGGACTTAAGGGAGTCGGACTCGGCGAGAGCAAGCAGAAATTAATGTTCCTTCCCGAAACACATACTGATTTTATTTTTTCATTGGTCGGCGAGGAACTCGGCCTTATAGGCGCTACGGCAATCATTGCATTATTTCTTGTGCTGTTCGTCAAGGGAATTTCCATCACCAACAAGGCCAAGGACAGTTTTGTATATTACCTGTCTTTCGGGCTTTCGATAATGATTGCGCTTCAGGCGTTAATAAATTTCTTTGTCGTGACGGGCATGATTCCGACGAAAGGGCTTCCCTTGCCCTTCATAAGTTACGGAGGTTCATCTCTGCTTATAAATATGGCGGCAGTCGGCATACTCCTGAATCTCTCAAAGGGAGAAGATGAAAGAAAGGTGATTGACAGGACCAGGGATATGGTGGTCAGGAAAAAGGCATTGAGGGCGGTATATGGCAACAGAAGTTAAATCAGTGTCAGTAGTCAGTGCGAGTGTCAGTATTTACTATTTACTGTTCACTGTTCACTGTTCACTGGAAGTTTTATGAGGGTGATAATTGCGGGGGGAGGAACCGGGGGGCATCTGTTTCCTGGTTTGGCAATAGCGGAAGAACTTAAAAGAAGGGATGAAAAGGCAGAAGTGATATTTGTCGGTACCGAGCATGGCATTGAGGCAAGGATTATTCCCCGTGAGGGTTATCCGATAAAATTCTTAAGGGCTGAAGGCATGGTAGGAGTATCCATATTAAGAAAATTCAGGGCGCTGTTGAAAATGTTTCTTTCAATAGCTGATTCTTACAGCATTATCCGGACGGTAAGGCCTGATATTGTGATAGGCGTCGGAGGCTATGCGTCTGTCGGTCCTGTGCTGACGGCCTTTCTTGCATCAATACCAACAATGATTGTAGAGCAGAATTCCGTGCCGGGGCTTGCAAATAAAACGCTCGGAAAATTTGCCGGGGCCGTTGGAGTTACATATCAGGAAAGCATACCGTTTTTCCCGAATACAAAGACATTTCTTACAGGAAATCCAATAAGGCTGCGGATACTTAAGGGCAGTAAAGACGCAGCCTATAACATTTTTTCGCTTGAGAGGGATAAATTTACAATATTCATTTTCGGCGGCAGTTCAGGGGCAAAGAGTATAAACCGAGCCATGGTGGATGCCTTTAATCATATTCAGGATCTTAAAGAAGATGTGCAGTTTTTGCACCAGACAGGCGAGCGTGACTATGAATATGTCAGAGAATCTTACAGGAAGTGGGGGTTTAAGGGCACGGTGGCGCCTTTTATATACCAGATGGCCGAGGCGTATGCTGTTGCGGATATCGTTATTTCGAGGGCAGGCGCGACAACGCTTGCCGAGCTTACTGCTATAGGAAAACCTGCAATACTGATCCCTTATCCGTATGCAGCCGGCCATCATCAGGAGCTTAATGCAGGCAAACTTCTTGAGATGAAGGCTGCAAGAATGATACTGGACCATGAACTGAGAGGAGATGTTCTTGCGGAGAATATCAGGGGACTGTATGTGAATAAGGAATTGAGGCTTGAGATGGAAAGACACAGCAGAACAGTCGGCAGGCCCGACGCCGCCCAGAGGATAGTAGATATAGCAATGAGCCTGATAAAACAGTCGGCAGCCGGTAATCAGCAACCAAAAGGAGACAGATAGTGTTTGAACAATACAGGATAATCCATTTTGTCGGTATAGGAGGAATAGGGATGAGCGGGATCGCAGAGGTTCTGCATAATCTCGGCTATGAGGTGACAGGGTCGGATATCAAGGATTCCGATACCACGAACAGGCTCAACAGCCTTGGGGTAAAGATATACATAGGCCACAAAGCAGAAAATATTGATGAGGCCCATGTTGTTGTTATATCTTCTGCTGTTTCCAGAGACAACCCTGAGGTGATTGCGGCAAAGGAAAAAGCGATACCTGTAATCCCGCGCGCCGAGATGCTTGCAGAGCTGGCAAGGATGAAATACGGCGTGCTCATTGCCGGCGCACACGGCAAGACAACTACGACGTCTTTAATTTCTACAGTGCTTGCCGCAGGCGGTCTTGATCCCACGGTTGTTATCGGCGGCAAGCTTATAGCTACGGGAAGCAATGCAAGGCTGGGACAGGGAGATTTTCTCGTTGCAGAGGCCGATGAGAGCGACGGCTCGTTCCTGAAGCTTTCCCCCACAATCGCAGTTGTTACAAATATAGATAGGGAGCATTTGGATTTTTTCAAGTCAATGGATTCGTTAAGAGAGGCGTTTCTGTCGTTCATGAATAAGGTTCCATTTTATGGCGCAGCAATCGTATGCCTCGAAAATGAGGACCTCCGGAGGCTTCTGCCTTCAGTGCACAGGAGGTGCATAACTTATGGACTTTCATCCGATGCCGATATATATGCCGTTGATATAAAAAAAGGTTTCATGTCGGTGAGTTTTGATGTGATGCACAAAGGCGAAAATCTCGGGAATTTCAGCCTTCCCGTGCCGGGCCTGCACAATGTCCTTAACAGCCTTGCATGCATAGCCGTTGCAATGGAGCTGAAGATGAAACCAGAAAAGGTCATAGAGGCATTGAACAAGTTCAGCGGAATACAGAGGAGATTTGAATTAAAGGGCGATGAAAAAGGCGTAAAAGTCTTTGACGACTACGGGCATCATCCGACAGAGGTAAAGGCAACGCTCAGGGCGGCAAAGGAAGGGCTTTTAGGCAGAATGCAGGGGATGGAACACGGGACACAGGAACAAGGAAAATTATTTGTTATATTCCAACCCCACAGGTATACAAGGACCAGGGACCTCATAGATGAGTTTGCGCCGTGTTTTGCCGACGCTGATGTGATCTATTTGATGGACATATATCCTGCAGGCGAAAAACCCATAGAGGGAATTAATTCAAATGTTTTGTTCGACAGGATAAAAAAGACAGGGCATACGGACGTTGTTTATTTTTCCGACAGGGAAAAACTCGTGGAAAATCTTTTATTGAGATTGAGGCAGGGAGACGTGGTTTTTACACTGGGAGCCGGAGATGTCTGGAAGATCGGAGAAGAGATATTAAAAAGGTTAAGAGTTAAAAGTTGAAAGTGTATGGTTGAAAATGAATAAAGAAATAAAACATGTTGCGGACGAGCATTTATGGCAGGAGATAATCTCTCAATGCAGTTTTTCCGGAGAGGTTATGTTTAGGGAAGTGATGAAGATGCATACCTCGCTCAAGATAGGAGGCCCTGCCGATGTTTTTGTATTTCCACAGGAAGTGATTTCCCTGAAAAATATTCTTACTGCATTAAAAAGGAGGGACATTTCGTTTATGCCTGTCGGCGGAGGCACTAACCTCCTTGTAAGGGATGGGGGCATAGAAGGCATTGTGGTTTCTCTCAGAGACTGCAGGCGCATTGAGGTCGTAGACGACGCAAAGGATATGGTCTCGCTTTTTGTGGAATCAGGAGCGCCTTTACAGAAGCTTGTGAGCTTTGCGAAGGAAAATGGTTTTTCGGGCATTGAAGGGCTTGCCGGGATACCCGGTTCTGTCGGAGGCGCAATTGCCGGCAATGCAGGGGCCTTCGGTTATTCAATGAAAAATGTAATTGTTTCTGCCGTGGTAATGCATGCCGACGGCAGACTTATCAAGCTGGACGCTGAAGAACTCGGGCTTGAATACAGGAAGGCAAATATACCGGCAGACTCTATTATACTGAGCGCTAACATAAGACTGAGAAAAGATATAAAAGAAGACATTGCAAAGAGAATGGAAGGTTTTCTAAAAGAAAAACGCGAGAGGCAGCCTTTGTCCGAGCTGTCGGCAGGATGCGTATTCAAAAATTCCGCTGAGACTTCAGCCGGGAAACTGATAGATGAAGCAGGGTGTAAGGGGATGAGGGTTGGAGATGCAGAAGTTAGCGCTGTTCATGCCAATTTTTTAATTAATAAAGGCAATGCAAGCGCAGCTGATTTTATAAAGCTCATGGATGCGGTGAAGGCAAAGGTGCTGGCAACTTTTGGCGTGGAGCTTGAGACTGAGATAAAGGTTGTGGGGAGAGGATGAAGATAGGTGTCCTGATGGGCGGCGTATCAGCCGAGAGGGAGGTCTCTCTCAGGAGCGGCAAGGCTGTTTTTAAGGCCCTGAAAAATCTCGGATACAATGCTGTTGCAATGGATGTTTCATCAGATGTATGCGACAAGTTGAAACGAGAGCGCATAGATATGGCATTCCTGGTTCTTCACGGAGGATGGGGGGAGGATGGTTCGATACAGGGACTTCTGGAGGTTATGGGAATTCCATATACAGGCTCAGGCGTGCTTGCGTCTGCGCTTGCGATGAATAAGGAAGCGTCCAAAAAAATATTCCTTTATCACAAAATTCCTGTGCCGCCGTTTGTAGTAGTAAGTCGGAAAGCTGTCAGCCGTCATCTGTCAGCTGTCGGCTTCGGCATGCCCTGGGTTATAAAGCCTGCATCCGAGGGTTCGAGTGTCGGAGTGAGTATTATTAAAAACAAAAAACAGGTTAAGGCTGCCATCGAGAAAAGTTTTGAATACGGCAGGGAGATAATAGTGGAGAAATATATCGAGGGCAAGGAGGTCCAGATAGGAATCCTCAACGATAAAAGTCTGGGTGGAGTCGAGGTCAGGCCCTCTCTGGAATTCTATAACTATGAGGCAAAATATACAGCCGGATTAACAGAATATATCCTGCCGCCGGAAATAGATAAGGCAACATACAAAAGAGCAATGGATGTTGCTCTCTCTGCGCATAAGGCTCTGGGGTGCAGCGGCGCAACGAGGGTTGATCTGATTATAGACAGGGGGGAAAACCCCTATGTCCTTGAGGTGAATACAATTCCGGGCATGACAGAGACGAGTCTCCTCCCGAAGATTGCAAAAAAAGCAGGTCTTGATTTCCCGGCGCTCATAGAGGAGATGCTTAAGGAAGCGATTAACAGAGCCGGCAAGGCAAAAATATGAGAACAAAAAAGATAAATAAGCAAGCATCAGCGCCGAAAACAGGAAAGGGGCGCTGGTTATTAAAGCTGGGAATGGTGGTTTTATTATTGGCCGGCATATATTTCGGCGGAATATATATGTTCAACATTATAAGCCGCTCAATGTTTCCGGTAAAAGAGATTATTTTTTCAGGCAACAAGCATCTTACAGATAATGAACTAAAGGCCATAATGGGACTTAAGGAAAATGAGGGAATGATAGGTATATCCGGGAGGGCCCTTTCGGCAAGGCTTTTGAAATCCGCATGGATCAGGTCTGCCGATTTCAGGAAAGATTTTCCCCATAGACTTCTGGTCAGGCTCGAAGAGGCAATGCCCTATGCCCTGCTTGAAATGAACGGCCGCACATTTTTTGTTGACGACAGGGGCAATATGCTCGAGGAGATAAAGGGCGATTCGATTCCTTTCCTGCCGGTGATTTCAGGAGACCCCCTTAAAAACAACGACGCTTTCTCGGAGGCATTAAATCTTGTAAAGGTTATGAAAGGAAAGGGCTTTATCAATGCCAAGGGGCGTGTGGAGGTCATCATACCAAAAGGCGCGGGGACTGAAGATATCTCCATGCAGATTGACGGCACCCTGGTAAAAGTCGGCTACGGAGAATACGAAGAAAAACTCGGAAGGCTTATTGAACTCGAAGACGAGATAAGAAAACGCGGCATACCGGTTGATTATATTGACCTCAGGTTTGCCAACCGGGTTGTAGTTAAACCAATAAGCGAGGTCATAAGATGAGAAGGGGCGGCATAATCGCAGGGCTTGACGTAGGCACAACAAAGATATGCGCCTTTATAGCCGAGGTGGTGGACAATAAAATTAATATCCTCGGAATGGGCTCGGCCCCTTCAACAGGACTGAGAAAAGGAGTTGTGATAAATATAGAGTCCACTGTTGACTCAATTAAAAAAGCAACGGCAATGGCTGAAACAGCAGCAGGAGTTGAGATAAGGTCTGTTTATGTAGGGATTGCCGGAGGACACATAAAAGGTTTTGAGAGTTATGGAGCTGTCGGCATCAGGGGCAAGGAGGTCAGGCCTCAGGATGTCGAACGCGCAATAGATTCCGCAAGCGTTGTATATGTTCCATTGGACAGAGAAGTGCTTCATGTAATCCCTACCGGGTTTATGCTCGACGGCCAGGATGGGATAAAAGATCCTGTGGGCATGTCAGGTGTAAGGCTTGAGGTGAAAGTTCATATAGTTACAGGCGCTGTATCGTCTGTGCAGAACCTGCTTAAATGTTGTGAAAGGGCAGGGCTTGAAGTTATTGATATCGTGCTTGAACCCCTTGCATCTGCAGAGGCAGTGCTCACAGAAGATGAGAAAGACCTCGGTGTTGCCCTGATTGACATTGGAGGAGGCACAACAGACATTGCCATATACAGGGATGGAACCCTGAGGCATACCGCGGTTCTTGCGCTCGGCGGCAATCATTTTACAAGCGACATTGGTATCGGCCTGAGGATCCCTGTGCTGGAAGCAGAGAGGGTAAAGAAAAAATACGGGTGTGCAGTTACAAGCATGGTTGACGGGACAGAGGAGATGGACGTTGCAGGAGCAGACAAACAGACGAGAAAGATTCCGAGAAAATACATTGCTGAGATTATACAGCCGAGGTGTGAGGAATTGGCTGAACTTATAAAGAGGGAAATAGAAAGCGTCTCGACTAAAGAACTCGGTCTTTCAGGGGCTGTGCTGACAGGAGGCGCCTCTTTGCTTGAAGGGCTTGACAGGCTGGTGGAGGCAAATCTTGGACTTTCGGTCAGGATAGGAATGCCGGAAGGGATAAGGATGAGTCGTAGCTCGCCTGTTTCAGGCGGCCAGAGCAGCTTAAGCAATCCAATGTATTCGACAGGCATCGGCCTTATTCTTCACGGCTCCATGAACGGAGGCGAGAGGGTGTTTTATGGAGATATGTTTGATGGGATATTCGACAGGATGAAGGAATGGGTAAAAAATTTATTTGGAGTTAATGGGCATGATTTAAGAGGGAAAACAGTAACTATGAAACAGAGGGTATGAATATAAACAAGTTAAGAGTTGAGAGTTATGAGTTAAGAGTTAAATTCTTTAGAACTTTTAACTTTCAACTTTTAACTTATAACTTTAAAAAGGGGGTGCTTTATGTTTGAGCTGGAAGAAGTAAGAGGTCAGGGTGCAAGTATTAAGGTTATAGGGGTTGGCGGCGCCGGAGGGAATGCTGTTAACAACATGATAGCCTCTAATCTCCACGGAGTTGAATTCATAGCAGTGAATACAGACAGCCAGGTCCTTGAGACCGCCCTGGCGCCTACAAAGGTGCAGATAGGGCTGGAACTTACAAAGGGTCTTGGTGCCGGCTCAAATCCGGAAATCGGGAAAGAGGCGGCGCTTGAAAACAGGGAGGCGATTGCCGAGTGTCTCAGAGGGTCTGATATGGTCTTTATAACGGCAGGCATGGGCGGAGGCACCGGCACAGGAGCATCTCCGGTTGTTGCCGGCATTGCAAAAGAACTTGGCGCCCTGACAGTTGCTATAGTAACAAAACCATTTTTCTATGAAGGAAGAAAAAGGGCCATAAACGCAGATACCGGAATGAAAGAACTTCAAAACTATGTTGATGCCCTGATCGTGATACCCAATGACAGGATAGGGCTTGTTGTCGAAAAAGGCACTCCGATGCTCAAGTCATTCGCTGTGGCTAACGATGTCCTCAGACAGGCCGTGCAGGGCATATCGGACTTAATCCTTATCCCCGGGCTTATAAACCTTGATTTTGCCGATGTAAGGGCCATAATGGCAAACGCGGGAAGGGCTGTCATGGGAGTGGGCCTTGGCAGGGGAGAGAATGGCGCTCTTGAGGCAGCCAAGAAGGCTATCTCAAATCCCTTGCTCGAAAATTCCTCCACTGAGGGCGCAAAGGGAATTGTTATCAATATTACCGGCGGTCTTGAACTTTCACAGAGCTCTGTTCAGGATGCAGCCGCATTTATATATGACACGGCAGACGATGAGGCGAACATAATCTTCGGCGCGGTCATCGATCCCGACATTGAAGACGAGGTCAGGGTTACTGTGATAGCAACAGGCTTTGAAGAGAAGAAGGAAAAAGTCGAGTTGCCGCAGATCAAGAAGTGGATGCCTGTAAAAGAGCCCATAACATTTAAAGGCTCGGACAGGGTCCTTTCGAAAAATCTCAGGCCTGAGTATGCAGTGGCCCCGGCAGCGGCCAGCGATCTGATGCCATATGAAGACCCGTTGGATGTCCCGACTTTTATGAGAAAGGCTTCACACCGCATATAGAGTTGTTCCCCCCACAAGGGGCTTCCATCCCCCTGGAAGCCCCTTCCCCCTCTCTGAAAAATATTTCACCTGCATAGCATTTTGATGTCATTGCGGGGGCAAAGCCCGCGGCAATTTCTGAGATATTTTTTGAGGGCGCTTAAATAGGATAGTATTTTTTGCTGGGGTATACTGCGGATTATGAATTACAGCACCAGGAATAAGCCGCGCCGCCTTTGGCGCGTCGCTGTGGACCTGTTGGTGTTTAGCATATTTTTTTGGATCTTCTATCGACAATGTTTCTTAACGAAAGAATCATGTTTTGCTATGTTTGAACATAAAGAAGAAAAAACAAAAACCGAAGAAGCAAATCGCCAAAGCACCTTTAATCCACTGATCCGGCTTGATAATAATAAAAATGCCACCAAGAACAAACGCAGCGCTTCCTATCATTTGAAACAAATAATTTCCTTTTTCTTGTTCTCTCGGAGTAAGCTTGAGTTTGTTCTGAAAAAGAAAATAGAGGGAGACAAGCCATAGGACAAGAAAGAATCCCATTGCTATTATTTTTTGATATGCCGCTCCCCATGGTTGTTGTAATGCCCAAAAACCTCTGATCAAAAGAACAGGGCATAGAATTGCGGGAATTAGCCAGATAAGGCGCGATATTTTTTTCATTTCGTTTCCATCTCTGACGATCTGATAATTATCTCGGCGTCGGCCTTAATGTAGTTCGGGATAACCAGTTATTAGATAGTTAATGGTACTAACAACGGAAATCCGGTGTTAGTCAGATAAAGCTCGACTCCCCATAATTTGATTACCGATAATAAATTACACTATTTTGAAGTTTTTGAAAAGTGTCAAAGTCTCATAGTGCCATACAAGAGAAACAGGGTTCGAGGGGGGGGCGAGGTAGCTCATTTTAACCTTGCTCTCAGCCATTCAGGAAATTGGCGCCACGGAATGGCAATATTATTTGAAGGCAGATGCCTTGCTTCTTCAACCCTGCATACAAGAAGACCTGTCTCGGAAGCATCTCTGCCGGAAATAGCCTTGAACTTATTCAGAGGCTCCAGATGTTTCGGAGTCGGTGTTGCGGTTAATTTAATCTCAACAGGATAAAGCTTGTTTCTGGCCCTTATGATAAGGTCTACCTCAAGACCGTCATGTGATCTCCAGAAGTAGATATCAGGTTTCATCCCTTTCATTGTGAAGACCTTTACAGCCTCGCTTATTATCATGCCTTCGAATATTGTTCCTCCCATTGCCCCTGAGAGCGCAGATCTGGCGTCAGGCTGTTTTGTTATTGCGGCGACAAGGGCCGAATCAAGGAAATAAAGCTTCGGATTTTTCACAATCCGTTTGCCGAAATTTCTGAAATACGGCTGAAGAAAATAACAGAGATATGATGCCTCAAGTATGCCTGCCCATGCCTTGATAGTCGGCAGTGAAACCCCTATATCCCGTGACAGCAGCGCAGTATTGAATGTCTGGCTGTGCCGGGAAGCAGCCAGGCTTATAAATGATTCGAAGGTGCGCAGGTCCTTCACGTTCAGGAGTTGCCTTACATCACGTTCAATGTATGTCTGGATATATGAACGAATCCAGATATCCCTTTTTTCAGGATAAAGGGATGGCTCAGGATACCCGCCGGTCCATATTAATGCCTCCAGCGCGCCCTTTTCTTTATGCTCAAGAATACTGAACGGAAGGAGTTCAAGAATTGCGATGCGCCCTGCAAGAGATTCTGTGATATTTTTCATCAGCTGAAACTGCTGCGAGCCTGTAAGCAACCACTGCCCGTTTTTATTCCTCTCCCTGTCTATGCGGATCTTCAGGTGCTGGAAGATTTCAGGCACATACTGAACCTCATCCAGAATTACAGGGCGATTCTTAAACCTGTTAAGAAAACCATTAGGATCTGTTACGGCGAAGTTTCTTTCAACAGGGTCGTCAAAACTGATATAGCCGGCCTTTTTGCCGGTTTCGTGTTGCAGAAAGGTTGTTTTTCCGGCTTGCCGCGGGCCTGTGATGAGCACGGCAGGAAACTGCCTGAGCGTATTATTCAGAACTTGGGAAAGCGCCCTCTGTATATACATATATGACAATTATAAAGTTCAACTTTATAATTGTCAAGGCTCATTAAAAGGGAAAAAGGAGAAAGGGGGAAAAAGGATAGAGGGATGAGAGGTTTATCCTCTCATCCCTCTGGGGAACATCATAAAAACTATCAATCAGTGACTGTGTCCATGCTCAGGTTCTTCTTCGTACCCGATGAACATGGCCTTTATATGCGCAAAGGCCGTGTGTCCGAGCGTTGCCAGATAGATGTGAACGAACAGGAAAGAGGTGAAGAACAAGAACAGCAGCACGTGCACGCTGTCCACTATCTTTATCCCTCCTGCAAGGCCGATCCATTGTGAGAAGCCTTTTACATCCCACATCAGAAGCCCTGTTGCTATCTGCATGGGGATGAAGAGCGCCATGATATTCAGATAGGCCATCTGCTGCATGGGGTTGAATTTGTTATCCGGCGTGCTGTGGTGCGGATTCTCTTCGCCGACGAATATCCCGTATCCATAATATCTGGCCTGTCGTATGCTTCCCTCGATCAGGCTTCTGAGGCTGAATTCCGGGATATAGATATTGAACTTGCCCGAGACAAGATAGTAAATCAGCCAGATAAAGAAGTTGAAGAACAGAACAAACCCGAATATGTTGTGGATATCAACAGCGGTCTTGAACGATGTCATCTTTATAACATCGCGGTATCTTATCTGGAGTCCTGTGACTATCAATAGCAGAAAGCTGAACGCATTTATCCAGTGCCATACCCTTACCGGCAGTGGATGGAGGTATATTTTTTTCATCTCCTGCCCTCCTTCCTTAGTTTGTTAAGTCTCCTGGCCTCTCTTATCGGCGAGGTCAGAATCCTTAATGTTAAATGGACTATCGGAACCGACATGCCGCCGACGACCATCATTATTCCGATAATATCCAGTATCTTTATCCGCGTGCTGCCCAGCGCATAGAACTGGTTTAAAGGCAGTATTGTGAACATAGAGCTCAACACTGCCGGGTTTACGTTGTAGCGCTCTTCATGGCCGTCCGGCGTGATAATTGCCATGCTGACTGCCTTGAAGAATTTTGAATCGGCATCATGACATCTGTCGCACTGTTTTAGCGCCTTGCCCTTTGGAGCCAGACTGTGAGACTGGTTGCAGTCATTAAGCCCGAGCGTTCCCGTAAGGCTCGCTTTTGTGCCGCTGTCGCCGAGCTTCCGATACATATCCCAGAGCTGCTGGTCTTCAATGCCGTTTGCCTTGGCCAGTGTCAGACTTTCGTAATTTGCTCCAAGGAACTGTTTTACCCTGGCCTTGGAGATATTCTCGCCTGAAGCGCTGTCGGTTACGCGCAGGTAAACCCTGCGTTCCGCATCAGGGACATGACAGGCAGTGCAGGCTACAGCCTCAAGATGTATATCTGAGTTTGGAAGCCACTCTTTGTGGAGTTCCGATGCATTCCTGTGACACCCCATGCAAGTTGCCCTTGGGGATCTTGATGCAAGCGCAGGTCTCATCTCATGAGCAGAATGGCAGGAAGAGCATATAGGAGCGCCGTTTTTGCCGTTAATCTTTGCCTGACCATGGACGCTTGCTTTATAAGCCTCGAATGTTGCTTCATGACATTTTCGGCATGGCACCCCGCTTATTGTTTCTGCCAGCGCCTTGGGCCCGACAGAATGGGCGCCGTGACAGTCCGTGCATACAGGGGCATTAAGGTTGCCCTGCATAAGCATATTGGAGTGAATGCTTCCCTGATATTGTTTGTATTTTTCAGGGTGACACCCCTTACACACCCCGGCTACGGATATTGACAGTTCGCGTTTGCTTCCGAAAGTCTTTACCGGGTGCGATTTTTTTGAGAATGATACATGACAGTCGGAGCAGTTGTGGTTGCCGTGCACCGATTTCCTCAGAATTGTTTCATCAATTGTAAGAGAAAGAGTTTCCCCTTTCATTGAGAGATTCAGGTCTTTTTTGTGACAGGTGAGACAGTACTGAGAGTTGCTTGCTTCTGCTTTACCTCCTGAGACTTTGCTGATGGAGTGGGAACCATGGCAATCTGAGCACGGCGGGGCATTGGCCCGGGTTATGGCTTGCTTGTGTATCGGCTTTGCCAGAACCTGTTCATCGCTATGGCATGTTTTGCAAGCTTTTGAGATCTGAATTGCAAACTCTTTTTTGCTTGCATACTGGGCTGAGGGGTGGTTGTCCATAGAGACTGTGCTGTGGCAACTGGTGCAGGTCAGAAAGCCGTGTACGGTATTTTTGAAGTGGCTTTCTTCGATGTAGACAGAGACTTTTTCCTTGTTCTTGAATGTCTTGACAACGCCCTGTGCTGAGTGGCAGCCCATGCACATTGCAGCCTCGTCGGATTTCAGGGCATCAGAAGCTGTTGCTATGCGCGTGAGAAGTGTAATTCCGAGAAGCAGAGACATCAGGGGGAGCAGGCATATAAACAACAGGCCTGAAATAGGGCCGAGGATGAAGATGCCTGTTGTCGGCACCTTCAGGTATCTTACCTGTCTGTTGCCAGGGAGAATTTTTTCGCGCTCCAGTTCGATGCTCTCTCCGCTGGACAGATTCCAGTAAGTTCCCTTTTTTACGACTTGTCCGCCATAAAATCTGAACATTTTTGCTACCTCCTTTCTTTGGATTTAGGTTTTCTACTAATTAGAATATATAACCGCTCTTATAAAAAGTCAATCATAATTTTTTGAGTAATTTTTTGCGCCCTCCTGATTCCTGTTTTTAATCTATTGTCAAGAAAATATTCTATGTGGTATTCTTTCTAATTGCCATATCGAAAGGATTTTTAGATGAAGTTGCATGAAATTGCAAAGCTGATTGATGGAGAGGTTATCGGAGACCCCGAGACAGAGATAAAAGGGGTTGCGGGAATATCCGAT
>SCSY01000021.1 GCA_004298625.1 Nitrospirota bacterium
CTATAACTTTTTCTCTGTCTCTTTCTTTTACAAGGACATCCACATCTATCGTATCTCTTTGCACTCCCCAGAACCCCATTGCAACAGCTCCAATCAGCGTATAAGGGATATTATGTTTATCCAGTTCGAGGAGAATGGTTGTAATGACCTTTTTGAATTCCATAGAATACATTATAACTCACCGCTATTTTTTCTTCTGGAACCATGTTCGTCAACGAACATTCTACTGGAGCTATAGATAATTAATCTATAAATAAGAAAAAACGATAGCAAGTTTTTGCGGTAATAAGGACTAAAAGCGAAGGGGCGTAAAATATGGCAAAATTGTCCAACACTGCAGAATTACGGCGTTCTCTTATTCCCCTGTCTCAAAACTCCCAATCTTCCTGAGCCTCTTGTACCTGTCTTCTATAAGCTTCCCGGTTGTCTTGCTGCCCAGTTCCTGGGTGGATTTCAGAATTATCTCTAAAATATTTTTTGCCACTGCCGCGGGGTCTCTGTGAGCGCCGCCGAGGGGCTCGGGTATTATGTCATCAATTATCTTGAACCCGATAAGGTCCTGCGCAGTCAGTCTTAGCGCATCTGCCGCCTTTGAATACTCTTTTGAATCTATCTCCCCATTTTTTTTCCACAGTATAGCCGCGCAGCCCTCAGGCGATATAACCGAATAAACAGAATGTTCCAGCATATAAATCCTGTCCGCAACTCCCAGGGCAAGCGCCCCTCCGCTGCCGCCTTCGCCGATAACAATCGCAGTTATGGGAGTTTTTATTCGCGACATCTCCATCAGATTTGTTGCAATTGCCTCTGACTGCCCGCGCTCCTCTGCGCCTATGCCGGGATAGGCTCCTGGAGTATCAATAAATGTAACTATGGGTTTTTTGAATCTCTCGGCAAGTTTCATGAGTCGAAGGGCCTTTCTGTAACCTTCGGGCTGGGCTTGCCCGAAATTCCTGTATATCCTCTCTTTTGTGCCCCTGCCTTTCTGATGTCCTATGATCATAATTGGCACCCCATTTATTGTTGCAAAACCGCCGACTATGGCAGGGTCATCGGCAAATCTTCTATCCCCGTGAAGTTCGATGAAATCCTCAGACAGAAGGTTTATGTAGTCAAGCGTATATGGCCTGTCGGGATGTCTTGCAAGGAGCGTTTTCTGCCAAGGGGTCAGGCCGGCAAATATCTCGGAACGCAGCTCTTTTGCTTTTTTCTCAAGCTTTTTTACTGCCGAGGCAATATCCATATCTTTCCTGCCGGAAAGAAGTTTGAGCTCCTCTATTTTAAGCTCAAGCTCTTCTATTGGTTTTTCAAATTCAAGATAATATCTCATAAATACAGTGCCAGTGGTCGGTGTCAGTGTCAGTGGTCAGTGATCAGTTTTTATTATTACCGATCACGGTTCACTAATCACTGTCACTTATTACTGCTTACTATTCTTACTGCTCCTTTCCCCAACAAGCCTTCGAGTTTATCTATCAACGCCGCGCTGGGTTCTATCTGAAGCCCTGTGGCCAAAAATACCTGAGAGTCCTGCAACTCCATCTTAAGATATAAAGGGCAGCTCCCTGAGCTGTCCGAGAGCATTTGTCTTAAGCCTTGAAGATTTGGGCTGTTTACAACAGAATATTTTATACTAATTTCGCATTTTAAGCCATTTTTTGAGTTAATAGCATCTATCAAGGATATTTCACGGGATAACAGTTTTATGCCTTTTTCAGTCCTGTCTACCGTCCCCCTTACAATTACCGGGGTATCTTTTTTGAGCAGCGGCATGTTGCTTTTATAAAGGTCGGAGAATGCAATGGCCTCAATGTTTCCTTCTTCGTCCTCTATAGTGAAGTATGCCATTGTATCCGCAGTTCCGCGTTTCTGGAATTTCCTTACAGCGCTTATGACACCTGCGACCTGGACATCTTCTCTGTCAGCGAGCGCATCGAGCTCGGAGGTTCGTTTTATATGGAGGGCTGACAGCTTTTCCCGATATTTTACAAGCGGATGCCCGGTAATATAAAAACCAAGGGCCTCTTTTTCGTTTTTCAGAAGCTCGGCCTCGTCCCATTCCTCAGCCTGGGTCTCAGTCTCCGCAGGTTCTTCGCCGAAAATACTTTGTTGACCGGCGTGCCTTGAGCTTTTGCCGTTATTGTTCAGGATCTCATTTACTGCATTCATTGACACCGCCCTTGGAACCCCAAGGGAATCGAACGCTCCTGCCTTTACAAGGCCCTCAAGGACTTTTTTGTTAACCTTGCGCGAGTCTGCCCTTTCGACGAGGTCTGCAATGGACTTGAAGGGCCCTCCGCTGTCTCTTACTTCCAGTACCGATTCTATAGCAGCGCCGCCGACGCCTTTGACCGCCTCTAATCCGAAGCGTATGGAATTGCCGATTACCCTGAATTCCCTGCCGGAAAGATTTATGTCTGGAGGCAGGATGTCTATCTTCATTTTCCGGCATTCGTTTATTGACTTTACGATTTTATCCGTATCATTCATGTCAAGACTTAAAGTAGCAGCCATGAACTCTACGGGAAAGTGAGTCTTGAGATAGGCCGTCTGATAAGCGATGAAGGCATAAGCGGCAGAATGGGATTTATTGAAGCCATACCTTGCAAACGGCTCCATGGTCTCGAAAAGCTTCACAGCCTTCTTTTCCGGGTAACCTTTCTGAACAGCCCCCTTGATAAAGACCTCCTTTTGTTTTTCCATCTCCTCTGCCTTTTTCTTTCCCATGGCCCTTCTCAGGATATCCGCCTGTCCCATTGAGAAGTTCGCTATCTTGTTTGCTATCATCATAACCTGTTCCTGGTAGAGGATAATCCCGTAGGTCTCATCGAGTATTTCTTTGAGCTGCGGCAGGACATAGGTAATTTTTTTCTCCCCCTTTTTGCACTTGATGAAATCGTCTATCCACGCCATTGGTCCGGGCCTGTAAAGGGCTACAAGCGCGATAAGGTCTTCAAACCTGTTGGGCTGCATCCTGATAAGTATATCCCGCATGCCCTCGCTTTCGAGCTGGAACACTCCTGTTGTATGGCCGGAACTGAGCAGGTCATAGGTATTTTTGTCATCAAAAGGTATGGCATCAAGGCTAAGCGTTCTGCCTCCCTGCGTGATGTGCTCCAGCGTTTTCTCAATTACGGTGAGTGTTTTTAATCCAAGAAAATCAAACTTTAGAAGCCCTATTTTTTCAAGGGACTCCATATCGAACTGGGTGACGATGCTTTCGTCGGAGGGGTTTCTGTAAAGAGGCGTATAATCCGTCAAAGGAGCCGGCGATATTACTACGCCTGCGGCATGGGTGGAGGCATGTCTGTTCAGACCCTCAAGCCTTATCGCAATATCAAGGAGTCCTTTCATGACTTCATCGTTGTCATAGGAGTGTTTTAACTGGGGTTCGAGTCTCAGAGCCTCTTCAATAGTTATCTTGAGCTGGTTAGGGACAAGCTTTGCGATTTTATCAACTTCGGCATAGGGTATATCCATTGCGCGCCCCACGTCCCTTATTGCAGCCTTTGCAGCCATAGTGCCGAATGTGATTATCTGCGCTACATGGTCCTCGCCATATTTTTTTGAGACATAGGATATGACCTCTTCCCTTCTGTCCTGGCAAAAATCAACATCAATATCAGGCATGCTGATACGTTCGGGGTTCAGGAACCTCTCGAACAGGAGTTTGTATTTGAGAGGGTCTATCTCTGTGATGTCCAGGCAATAAGACACAAGGCTGCCTGCCGCAGAGCCGCGCCCCGGCCCTACAGGGATGCCCTTGCTCCTTGCATAACTTATAAAATCCCAGACAATAAGAAAGTAAGATTCATACCCCATTTTCCGTATAACATTCAGTTCGGTCTGAAGCCTTTCCTTATATGCCTGCGGAGCATTTTCCCCGAACTTTTTTTCAAGGCCGGTATGCGCAAGCCTTGATAAAACAGCATGAGGGTCCTCGCCGTTTTCTGCCGTGTATTGCGGAAGAAGGCTCTCTCCGAGTTTAAATTCCACATTACATCTTTCAGCGATGGTTATAGTATTTTTTATCGCCTCGGGAACGTCTTTAAATATCTCTTTCATCTCCAAAGGCGATTTAAGATAAAATTCATCGGAACTGAATTTCATGCGGTTCAGATCTTTAAGCGTTTTGCCTGTCTGGATACAGAGGAGGACCTCATGGGCCTTTGCATCGCTCTTTTTCAGGTAATGGGAGTCATTTGTGGCGACAAGGCCGATATGCAACTCCTGGCCGAGCTCTATCAGTTTTTTGTTTACCTCTATCTGCTCCGGCAGGCCGTTTGCCTGTATTTCCAGATAAAAATTATCGGGGCCAAGTATGTGTTTATAAGCAAGCGCCTTCTCTCTTGCCCTATCCATAAGACCTTTCTGCAAATAGCCTGGTATTTCTCCTTTGAGGCAGGCGGAAAGACCTATGAGCCCTCCGCTGTATTGCTCAAGGAGGTCCATGTCTATCCTCGGTTTGTAATAAAACCCTTCAAGGTATGCCTTTGTAACCAGGGTAACAAGATTTTTGTAGCCTGCGTTATTTCTTGCAAGCAGTATCAGGTGAAAAGACGTCTCCTCATTTTCCGCAGTGCTCTTGTCAAAACGGCTTCCCGGTGCAACGTAGACCTCGCATCCTATAACCGGTTTTATGCCGGCCTTTGAGACCTGTTTATAGAAATCCACAGCAGCAAAAAGGTTGCCGTGGTCTGTTATTGCGATTGCAGGCATTCTGTACTCTTTTGCCTGAGCGACAAGCTCTTTTATCCTTATTGCCCCGTCTAAGAGACTGTATTCAGTATGCAGGTGAAGGGGGACATAATCCGAATGTTGGTGCATAGAAAATATTAACCCTATGAAAGCAGGCAAGTCAACCTGAATGCTTACTTAATATATATCTGTTTTGCCATATGATAATACAACTCTATTAAATTAAAGATAGGGCACAGGCGTGTTTTTTTAATCTCCCTCCCCCAAAAACTCTCTCAGTCTTTTTACCATCCCGGTTTCCGTCCACTTTCCTATTGCCTAAAGCCCTTTTACACTATCCATGTTGACAACGAAAGATTATAAACTTTATTCTAAAGAGTGTCGCTTATTTTTAGTAGCCAGCTAATAATTGACAACTAACACCTGAAAACTCAATATGGCACAGGGCATAATAGAAAATCTCATAAATGAATTAACAAAACTTCCCGGCATAGGCAGGAAGACTGCCCAGAGGCTTGCCTTTTTCATCCTCACGATGTCTGAAGAAAGCGCAAAGGGCATTGCAAAGGCCATTATTGATGTTAAAGATAAGGCAAGGTTCTGTTCACGGTGTTTCAATATAACGGAATCAGATATCTGCGACATATGCAGGGATGATGCAAGAGACAGGTCAAGGATCTGCGTTGTTGAAGAACCGAGCAACATCCTTGTTGTTGAACGGGCAGGGACATTCAATGGTCTTTATCATGTGCTTTTAGGCTCTATCTCGCCTATAGACGGGATGACACCCGACAAGTTAAAGATCAGCGAACTTGTGGAGCGTGTGAGACAAGATAGTGTTTCAGAAGTAATCCTTGCAACAAACCCGAATACAAAAGGCGAGATGACGGCGCAATATATAAAAGATAGCTTGAAACATTTTCCTGTGAAAGTTACCCGCATCGCGTACGGCCTCCCCATCGGCAGCGACATCGAATTCGCTGACGAGGTGACCTTGAGCAAGGCGCTCGAAGGAAGAAGAGAGATGTAGGTTAAAAAATCAAATCAGTCAACATCGTCGTATTTTTTGCGGATATCAGCCAGTCTTGCCCTGTAAGTTTCGGCATCACCGTAATCAACGAATGTATGATAACGCGAATGGCGTCTGGCTTTTCCTGAGGCATGTTTGATAGGGCACCAGTACTGTTCTGTGCGTGCAGCGACCTCTGTTGCATATGACATGAGGCCGTTGAAGTAGCTGCAATAATCACAGTTTAACTTTTCCATAAAATTCAGGTATTTTAAATAATGCCGGTCAAGGACAATATGGTCTTTTCGGTTGACTTTGGGAATTTTATAGACAGGAAAGCATACTGCCTGATATATCCATATAGAGGCGTCAAAAATCAGACCCGGTATAATCATTGTGTAGATTACCGGCGCTGATAATGCCGTAAGAAAAGAAGACCTTAAGATATAAAAAAACGATGAACCGGAAAGTTTCTTGTGTAATTCTGCAATCTCTTTTTCAAATATAACCCTGCCCTTTTTGACCTTATATTTTAATTCTTCCTCCTTGCGCCTCATCTCCTCCTGGACGCTCTTTTCCAGTTCCTTTATCTCATCGAGAATCTCATTCAGCCTGTTGCTCATAACCCCTCCTGTGACAATATTCTTTGCCGCCAATAATGCATTTTAAAAAATGCAGGCGTTATCTAATCTTCCTGCTCCACTCTCTTGCCTTTGAAATTATTTCTCCTTCATCGGCAGAGCAGGGTTTCCTATTGACCACAACAAGCTTGCCATTTACAAACACGGACTCTACATCCGACGCCATTGAAGAATAAGCGATATGGGAATAAATATCATAAAGAGGAGTGAGATGTGGTTTGTCAAGATTCATAATGACAATGTCTGCGGCCTTTCCTTTTTCAAGGCTTCCGGTTATCTTCCCAAGTCCCAGAACTTCTGCTCCCAATCTTGTTGCCATTAAGAGCGCTGTCTTTGCATCAAGCACGGTAGGGTCATTCGATACCGCCTTGTGAACCTTTGCAGCAGTTGACATCTCGCTTAAAATATTGAGGTCATTGTTGCTTGCTGCGCCGTCCGTTCCGAATGCAACTTTGATCCCTGCCCTGAGCATCTGCGGAACAGGAGTAATTCCCGATCCGAGTTTCAGATTGCTCTCGATGCAGTGTGAAACACCCACCTTATGCCTCGCAAGCATCTGAATCTCATTTTCATCGAGCCAGACACAGTGCACTGCGACTATTTTTTCATAGAGTAATCCGAGGCTGTACAGATGGTCAATAGGCCTCCTGCCGTATTTTTTCTGTATGTCTTCAACCTCCCACCTTGTCTCTGAAAGGTGAATATGAATCGGAACATCGTGTTTATCGGCAAGCTTCTTTATCTTTTTTAATGTCTCCGGGCCGCATGCATACGCAGAATGCGGAGCAATGCAGGGAGTTATAAGCTCATCACCCTTCCATTTTTCTATGAATTTTTCCGCATTGCCGAGATATTCATCGGCATTCTTTCCCGAGATCGTCGGGAAGTCAACGATACCTGCGCCGAGGACTGCCCTCATGCCGATTTTTTTTGCGGCATTGCCGGAGGCATCCTCAAAAAAATACATATCACTGTAAGTCGTGATTCCGGCCTTAAGCATCTCAAGGCACGCAAGTTCAGTCGCATCGGATACAAATTCAGGGCTGAGCCATTTACTCTCAGCAGGCCAGATATATTTTTCGAGCCATTCTTTCAGCGGCAGGTCATCGGCCATTCCTCTGAAATAGACCATTGCGGCATGGGTGTGGGTGTTTATAAGTCCAGGCAATACTGCCCTGTTTTTGCCCGGGATTATTTTCTTTGAGAGATATTTTTTTGAGATGTCTTTATATTGTCCGACATCAACTATCGCCTCGCCCTTAACAGCAACTGCTCCATCCTTTATAACCGAATAGCTTTCATCCATCGGAAGGACATAGTCGCCGCGAATAATATAGTCAGCTTGTTGCAAGTTGCTCTCCTTTTATCCCCTCTCAATTCGATGGAAATGATTAAGAGATGTTACCAGATAGAAATAAGGGTTAGCAAGGGATTTAGTGAAACGATAACATTTCAGCGAGGGGGTATTGACAGCCGGTTGAACTCTATTTTTTTCTAATGCCCTGCGGGTTTTTCTTTTGAATCGAACACAGGGAATATCTTGGCTATTATCCAGAAGAGCGCAAACGGCATAACAAAGATGCCGACTGCGCCGCCAAGGCCTTCCTTGAATGTCTCCCAGTCATGAGGAATGAGCGGCATTATATATTCCATATATCCTGAGAGCGTTAATGAGAATGCCTGCCCTCCGATAACTACGTTCCACCTCATCATGAATACGCCCATCATTGCAAGGGCCAGCCCGATGGAAGCCCTTCTGATCGTAAGCCCAGGGATCAAAAAAAGTATAAAAGGCACAAGATTCCCAAGCGTATACTGGAGTAAAAATATGTTTGCAAAGTCCTTTTGATAAATAACAGTGCGCAGTATATCCCAGTGCTTGACGGCGGTATACCCCCTGAATACAAGGTCGAGGAGCTCGAGTGTTATGGCAAATATCATAAACAATATAAGATATTTTGCCGTAATCTTTATAACGCCGATCTCGGCGCCCTTAACCTCTTCAAGGCTCATCATCCAGGGTTTTCTCTGTGATTTCACCTTTATCTTTCTTGCCTCCATCACAATTATATAAGTCAGCATGCAAAGGGCAATGCCCGACACTATTGCGGACATTATGAATATAACAGGCATCAGCGGAGTCATCCATAATGCATTTGCCTTAACAGATCCGAATATGAAGCCTGCATACCCATGGAGGAAACACGCAACCGGTATCCCGACCGCTGCGAGGATTTTTATCGCCTTTTCATCTTTTTTGAGGGACTCCTCGCTTATGTCATATACGCCGAGGGTCAGGGAACAGAAAATCAGGAATTTTATCCATTCAAGCAACCCCTTATCCTTTTTCTCCTTCAATGGCAATGCCACTTCGACAAAATGTTTTCTGTACAAAAACCAGAGTTCGGATGCAACGATGGCCCCGTAGGAGAAAAATACTATTCCAAAGGCGGCAATGGCTGATGTGAAATGAGGCGTCATGAACACGTTTATGCCCCTGAACGGATGCTGGAGATGGAGGACTATAGGCATCGGAGCGGCAAATAAAAGCGCAAATGAAAACACGAGCGCGAACCTTGCCATCTCCTTCAGTTCCTTTATCCCGAAGACATGATACAGGGAGGAAAGCACAAATGCTCCTGCAACAAGGCCTGTCATAAAAGGATACATCACGATCTGGATGCTCCAGTAAATGTATTCATTGGGATAGACAAAGAGTTCTTTGAGCGTCCATAATTCGCCGTGAACCATCTACCTTACCTCCTTGCTCAGTCCGCGATAATAGACCTGCGGTTTTGTGCCGAATTCGTCTTTTAACACAGAAACCCTCTCGATCCTTATAATCTTCCCTACCTCGTCAGCAGGGTCATTTATATTGCCTATCATCCTTGCGCCGAACGGACATGCCTCCACGCAGGCTGTCTTCATCCCCTTTTTTATCCTGTGATAGCAGAAATTGCATTTTTCAGCGGTCCCGTATGCCGGGTGGAAGAATCTGACCCCATAGGGGCAGGCCATTATGCAGTATCCGCATCCTATGCACCACTTCCTGTCTACAAGCACAACCCCGTCATCTGTCTGGTATGTAGCTCCGACAGGACATACCTGAACGCAGGGCGGGTTTTCGCACTGGTTGCAAAGTTTAGGGACAAAAAATGCCTTTTCTATGTCGTCTTTCTTAATCTCCTCTAACTTCCCGTGTCCGAGTTCGATCTTGTCGGTAATAAATCCGTCTCTGGCCGCTTTAGGAGAATCGGCAAAGACCTTTCCGTCTTTAGTAAGAACATATCTTTCAACCCATGTTCTTGAAACATTCGCGTCATAAGGTGTTTCGTTTTCCAGCTTGCACGCCCTTACGCAAAGACCGCACCCGACACATTTCTGAGTATCGACCAGGAAACCCCAACGCACTTTCTTTGTATCTTTTGAGGCAAAAAGTCTTGAAGGATTTATAATCTCTATTGCTGTGAGGGGGACAGCTATTGCCGCAATCCCCTGCAATGAATATTTAATGAAATCTCTTCTTGTTATCATTTTAAACTCTCCAGAGAAGGCTTATGTGGGTTATGGCAGTTGACACATTCGATCCCCGGGTTGTGTTTATCAGGGTCTATTCCCCTTATTTTTGACCTGTCGCTCTGCATATAAGGCAGGTATGAATGGCATCTGAGGCACTGTTCCCTGCTCCTGTTGATATCCAGTTTAGCCGGATTTTCAGGATGGTCTATTGCAGGGCCGTGGCAGTTCTCGCACTGTATGATCGCATGAGGGGTCTGCATTATCGAGGAATAATTGTCACTGTGGCAGTCCTTGCAATAACCGGAAGATCTGTATTTTACCTTGAATTCTTTCCAGTAGTTCTCGTCGCTTTTGTTGTACCAGCCATACATATAGCCCTTCTCATGTACGCCGAAGCTTTCAGGCACAATAAAAACTCTGACAATAAGTATAATGGCGACAATGCCTATCACCGCATACAGCGGACGCCAGATATGACTTTTCATTAATGGGCTAACCCTCCCTCAGCCAATCATAGCACTTTAATTCAGGCTTTACTATCAGGAACCAATAAATTTTTTCGGCTCTTTATATTCATGGCACTTTACACAGTCTTTCTTCGCCTGAGCCTCGGTTACTCTCCATATGTGCGGCTTGTGGCAGTCTTTGCACTTCATATTCATTCCCTTTACGTGCAGTTCATGTTTCCCCACGCTCAGCTCACTGCCGTGGCATCTCAGGCAGTCACCCATATCGGGTTTGACCTTTGTATGAGGTTTGTGGCATGTGTAACAATTAAACTGCATAGGAGCCTTGTCAGGCACATTTATCTTTGTTGCTTTTTTTATAAGCTCCTGTGACGGCTGGAAATGCCTCACGTCTATCGTCCCGTCGGCTATCAATTCTTTTCTCACCGATTCAGGCCCGTGACAGAAAAGGCATTTTTTCCTCCCCGGCCTCAGGTCGCTTGTGCGGTCTGTATGACAGTTAA
>SCSY01000224.1 GCA_004298625.1 Nitrospirota bacterium
GGCCCTTAAGATTGAAATCCTTATCAACTATCGGGAGTTTTTCTATCTTGTATTTATGGAGAATCTCCTTTGCCTCATCGAGGTTTGTTCCGACTGATGCCGTGATGAGTTTCTTCCTTGTCATTACATCCGCGACCCTTTTGTTGAACCCGGTCTCGAACTTAAGATCCCTATTGGTGAGTATTCCTACAAGCCTTCCTTTTACTGTAACAGGCACGCCTGATATCTTGTATTTTGTCATCAGGGACATGGCCTCTGAAATCGGTTTTTCAGGGGATATGGTAACAGGGTCTATTATCATTCCGCTCTCTGATTTTTTCACCCTGTCAACTTCGGACGCCTGCCTCTGAGGAGACATCGCCCTGTGGATCATTCCTATGCCTCCCTCACGCGCAATTGATATCGCCAGCTCGGACTCGGTGACAGTGTCCATTGCAGCGCTCAAAAGCGGAATATTTATCTTTATCTTTTTTGTGAGAGATGTTGATATGTCAACGTCTCTCGGAAGGATATCCGACTTTGCAGGCACAAGGAGAACGTCGTCAAAGGTTAAACCTATTGGTATTTTATATTCCATCATAGCCCGCCCCCAGGAAATTTCTTATCATTTTAGCATGTCCTGCTTAATGAAGGCAAACAAGGGATTATTAATCTGCTTCTACTTTTGCAGATGAAACGGCACGCTCGTTGATACCACTCCTTTTTTGAACAACAGCAAGCCCTTAATAAACAATGCCGACTGATTATGAAGGAGATGATGCCACCACCGTGAAGGCACGAATTCGGGCAGGACAACGGTGATGATGCCGTCTTTGTATTTTTCACGGACGGTGTCTATATAGTCCATGAGCGGTTCGGTTACAGACCTGTAAGGTGAGTGCATGATTTCGAGTTTTACACCCATGCAGTGCTGGTCCCATTTAGCCATAAGCTCCTGCCTCTCCACAGTGTCTATGCTTACGTAAAGCGCCACAACATCATCCGAGATGGCCTTGCCGTATTTTATGGCGTTGATGACAGCCTGCTGCATGCCTGAGATCGGGATGATGACGGAGTGGTGCCCGTATTCCTTCTCTCCCGTGATGCATTTTTTGAGTGAAAGCTGCTCGGAAACTAAAAGGTAATGCCTGTGTACCTTCTGGGTCAAGATTACGAGCGCAGGAATAGCGATGAGAATTATCCATGCGCCATGAGTGAATTTTTCGACCGCGATTACCACAAGGACTACCCCTGTGGTGATGCCGCCGATACCGTTTATAATAGCGCTTTTAAGCCAACCCTTTCCCTTATCCTTAAACCAATGCCTGACCATTCCAGCCTGGGATAATGTGAATGCCGTAAAAACTCCGACAGCATAAAGAGGAATAAGCGCATGGGTGTCTCCTCTGAAGAGTATCACCAACAGGGCGGAAAGAAGGCTAAGTATCAATATCCCGTTCGAGAAGACGAGTTTGTCTCCCCGGTTTGACAATTGTCTCGGCAGGTAGCGGTCATTCGCCATTATCGAGGAAAGCCGCGGGAAGTCGGCAAACGAAGTATTGGCCGCAAGGATGAGCACGAGCATTGTGGCAAACTGTATGGTGTAATAGATAACCCCCTTCGAAAATACCGTTCTTGCGAGCTGAGATACGACGGTCTCGTTCGGGTTCGGCATGATGCCGTAATAATTGGCGAAATAGGCTATGCCGATCGTGAGGATGGCAAGAGTGACCGCCATCCAGACTAGGGTAATTCCCGCGTTCTTTGCCTCAGGAGCCTTGAAAGCTCGGACGCCGTTTGATATTGCCTCGATTCCGGTGAGAGTGGCGCACCCTGAGGCAAAGGCCTTCAATATTAT
>SCSY01000225.1 GCA_004298625.1 Nitrospirota bacterium
TTACATCGAGCATATTTTCTCCCTATTGCTGCCATACTGTCATTCAGAGCGCAGCGAAGAATCTTTTTTTTGAGATTGCTTCGGTCGAAACGACCTCGCAATGACAGCGTAGAATACAAACATTAATGCGTATAATATATCTTAATGAGACACAAAATGGAAGACGACGACTGCCTCGCCGCAAAAATTTTTCAGCAAAATCATTTTTTTGTTTAAAAATTTCTTGACATGGTATATAATTTTACTGTAATTTATTTAGTTAAAAGAGAGTCGTTAAGCTCTCAGGAATAAAAACTAAACCGGAGGGGGGTAGTGGATTGCATGCTTTAGGTAAACACTTATTAGTAGAACTTAAGGATTGTAATCCTGAAATTCTCAAAAGTCTCGACAAGGTTAAAAATGCAATGGTCTCAGCAGCAAAAAAAGCCAGGGCAACCATAATTGATGTATCCTTCCACGAATTCAGTCCATTTGGAATAAGCGGCATGGTCGTTATAGCTGAATCCCATCTTTCAATTCACACGTGGCCGGAGTATGGATATGCGGCAGTGGATATTTTCACCTGCGGCGACATTATAAAGCCGGAAGCGGCTGCTCAGTTTCTCATAGAAAAATTCAGATGCAAAAATCCTTCTGTGGTTGAGATGAAGAGGGGAATTCTTTCTTATGCAGGAAACGAGAGGTTGCCATATAAAGTACAAGGCGCTAACCTGAATCTGGTTGCCGGCTGTAAGATCGCATAGTTAACGGCGGGAGAGACCTGATTAATTTTTCGAGCTCATCTCCCAGGTCTTTGCATATTTCAGAAAAGTGTAAAAGCTGTAAAGCGATGCAAGCAGCAATCCCTCTACGCCATCCATAAATCCAAGCCTGAGAAAATACATTTTTATAAACGCAGCCGGCGGCCTCACAATAAGGCTAAACGGGTTGGGAGTCTTGCCGGTTTTTTTTAGTTCCTTTGCCGCAAGGGCGGAATAATTGTCCATTCGCTTAATATAATCGGATATGGAATTATAGGTGTAGTGTTCAAGGGGATTTTTTAAAAAAGAAACGCTCCCCTTTACAACCACCTTTTCATGCACCTCGCGCTCTTCGACATGACCTGCATCTTTTTTGAATAACCTCAACGTATGGTCGGGCCACCAGCCGCCGTGCCTGATCCATTTGCCTGCAAAAAAATTCTTTCTCGGCAGATAAAATCCGTTATGCTTATTTTCGCTTACTGCTTTTTTAATCTCTTCGCTTAATTCAGGCGTGAGCCGTTCATCGGCATCGAGGATTAAGACCCACGGACCCGATGCTGCGTCAACTGCCGCCTGCTTCTGCCTTGCATATCCCTGCCATTCTTTCTGAAATACCTTGTCCGTATATTTTTTACAGATCTCAATTGTCCTGTCTGTGCTGAACGCGTCTATAACAATTATCTCGGCGGCGTCCTTTGCGCCGGCAAGGGCGCCTTCGATGTTTGCCTCCTCATCTTTTGTTACGATCACAATCGAGACGGGTATCAATATATGCCTCCTACAAGAGTTGCGGTAACAGCGCCGAGAGCGACTTTTGTCTGAAGTTTTACGGGTATCCGCTTTGAATCATCTGTCAGCCATATAAGGATTTCGCCTTTTTTATAGAATATGCCTTCTGATTTTATCAGGGGTTTAACCACTATGGCGTCTACTGTGCCTGTCCGGAGGCTGACTCTCTCCTTCCTCAGGACCTGAACCTCAACGTTCCATGTCTTTTTGCTGTCAAAGATAGTTACGTAGACCGGATGCCCTACTTCAAGCTGAAGTGTTCTTATGTAGTAAAAACTCGACAGCGGGTCAAAGATAAGAAAAGGCACGACAAATTCTTCTTTTTCATCAGCGAGGTGGTCTATGTAAAGGGCCTTGCCGGCGTCGTGCTTAAAAATGACTTCCTTATCTCTTCTATGCCTGCCCTCTTTCAGTTTGATTCTATATCTGACAGGCTGCCCGACAAAAACCAGATTTGAATTTTTTATTAGAGTGCTTTCTACCCAATCGTCAACATCATAAAAAACAGAAACCCATTTTGCTGATTTTGCAGTTGAGATAATCTTTATGTTATTGCCGGAGCTTGTTATCTCAAGCGTGGACGTGCCGGCCTTTATGCCTGTCCATGTCAGGTCATATTCGAGCCTCTCGGGGATGTTGAAGGCGGAAGCGATGGGAGGAGCTAAAAAAATTCCGAGAACGAGAATTAAAATTATTTTCCAGGGGCGTAGCATTTAAAATTTCTCCTTATCACACTTATAAATATATTGTGTTATATTACTCTATGCTTGTTATTCCTGCAATAGATTTGAAGGACGGCCAGTGCGTAAGGCTTCTCCAGGGGAGGAAGGATGCCGTTACCAGCTATTCCAACGACCCTGCTTCAACTGCGAAAAGATGGGAGTCATGCGGAGCAAAACTTCTTCATGTCGTTGACCTGGACGGCGCATTCACCGGAAGCCAAAAGAACTTCGAGGCGATAAAAAAGATAAGAGAAGCAGTAGCAATGGATATAGAGGTAGGGGGCGGCATAAGGGACATAAAAAAAATAGATGAGCTTGTCGGGATAGGGATTAACAGGATTATACTCGGCACTGCAGTTATAGAAAATCCGACCCTCCTTACGGAATCGGTCAGGAAATATCCAGGGAAGGTTATTGTGGGGATTGACGCTAAGGATGGAAAGGTGGCAGTGAGAGGGTGGGTCGAGGTTACGGAAGTGGATGCAAAGAAACTTGCACGGGATGTGGAAAAAATCGGCGCTGCCGGGATAATATACACCGACATTTCAAGAGACGGGATGCTCACCGGCCCCAATATTCAGGCGATGCGGGAAATGGTTGAGACGGTTAAGATTCCCGTAATCGCTTCTGGTGGCGTGTCTTCAATGGAAGATATCAAGGCATTAAAGGCAATCAAAAACCTCTGGGGCGTGATAACAGGCAAGGCGATATATTCGGGAGCGGTAGATTTAAAAGAGGCGATAAAGATTTCCTTGCAGTAGCCCGCGCTTGTCGTCGGGAAAATAAAGAGGGGCGTGCAAAGCACGCCCCTCTTTGGATGTCTTTATACTGTTGGTATTTTTAATCCCTAATCCCTAACAGCTAATCCCTGCCGTTTTAATACATCCCGCCCATTCCGCCGCCGGGGGGCATTGCAGGCATCTCAGGTTTTTCTTCCGGTATATCCGAGATCATTACAGCAGTTGTAAGCATTAAAGCCGCAACCGACGCAGCATTCTGAAGCGCGGATCTCGTCACCTTTGTCGGGTCTATAATGCCTGCCTTTATCATGTCCACATACTCTTCTTTATCGGCATCGAATCCGTAGTTGGTCTCTTTTGATGCCTTCACTTTTTCAACTACTACCGAACCCTCAATCCCGGCATTATTAACTATCTGCCTGATCGGCTCTTCAAGCGCCTTTTTCACAATCTCAACGCCTACTTGCTGGTCAGCGTCAAGCTTTAGTGCGTTGAGCGCAGACAAGGTTCTGAGAAGCGCAATGCCTCCGCCTGGGACAATGCCTTCTTCAACGGCAGCCCTTGTTGCATGGAGCGCATCCTCAACTCTTGCCTTTTTCTCTTTCATCTCTGTCTCTGTTGCAGCTCCGACATTAATGACTGCTACCCCGCCGACAATCTTTGCAAGCCTCTCCTGCAGTTTCTCCCTATCGTAGTCGGAGGTTGTTTCGTCAATCTGCGCCTTTATCTGTTTAACCCTTCCCTGAATCTTTGCGTGGTCTCCTGCTCCTTCAACGATCGTTGTATTTTCCTTGTCAACAGTAATCTTTTTGGCCCTTCCAAGCTCAGAGAGCTTTATGCTTTCAAGCTTTATGCCGAGGTCTTCCGCTATCATTGTGCCGCCTGTAAGAATTGCAATGTCTTCGAGCATTGCCTTTCTCCTGTCGCCGAAACCCGGAGCCTTAACAGCGCAGACATGTATTGTGCCGCGAAGTTTATTCACAACCAATGTTGCCAGGGCTTCGCCTTCGACTTCCTCGGAAATAATCATTAAAGGTTTTCCCATCTTTGCCGTCTGCTCAAGTATCGGCAGAAGGTCCTTCATGTTGGAAATCTTCTTTTCATGGATGAGTATAAATACATCCTCAAGTATACATTCCATGCGCTCGGGGTCTGTTATGAAATAAGGCGATATATAGCCTCTGTCAAATTGCATACCCTCAACAACATCGAGTGTCGTTGCCATGCTCTTGGCCTCTTCAACCGTGATTACGCCGTCTTTGCCGACCTTGTCCATGGCCTCTGCAATTAATTCTCCGATAGACGGATCGCTGTTTGCAGAAATTGTTCCAACCTGTGCAATTTCCTTCTTATCTACAACAGGCTTGCTGAGTTTTTTGAGCTCGGCGATAACCACTTCTACGGATTTTTCGATTCCCCGTTTTATGTCCATCGGGTTTGCGCCTGCTACAACGTGCTTCATGCCCTCTCTGTAAATTGCATGCGCAAGCACGGTTGCCGTTGTTGTGCCGTCGCCTGCCACATCAGACGTCTTTGACGCAACCTCGCGGACAAGCTGGGCTCCCATGTTCTGCCAGGGATCTTTAAGGTCTATCTCTTTTGCGACTGTAACGCCGTCTTTTGTAATTGTCGGCGCGCCGTATTTTTTGTCAAGAATTGCATTCCTTCCCTTTGGCCCCAATGTGGCCTTTACTGCATCTGTAAGCATGCTCACTCCCTTGAGTATTTCATGCCTTGCTGCTTCATCAAAAAGAAGCTGTTTAGCCATTTTTATCCTCCTTCTTTAATTTTAAGCTGAAAACTGACAGCTATTTTTTTTCTTCTACGATTCCCAGGATGTCTTCTTCCCTGATGATGAGATACTCTTCGTTATCCATCTTGATCTTTGAACCCGAATACTTGTCAAAAAGTATCGTATCCCCTACCTTAATCTCCATGGGCTGGCGTTTGCCGTCGTCCGTTACCTTGCCGGTGCCCACTGCTATTACTGTGCCTTTCTGCGGCTTTTCCTTTGCTGCATCGGGTATGAAAAGACCGCCTGCTGTCTTTTCCTCTTCAGAAGAATATCTGACAAATACCCTGTCTCTAAGTGGTTTAAACTTCATAAACATAATCTCCTTTCTAATATAAAATTTGGTTTTGTTCGCTTCGGCGAATCTCCGATTAGCACTCACTACCAGAGAGTGCTAATTTTACTAAAGGATGACCTTTAAGGCAAGGGGAGTTAAAAGGGATAAAAGGCTTGAAATCTCGCTAAAACTCTTTTTATCTCTCTCTTTCTTCTATTCTTAAATCTTTAAAACTTTTTTCTTATTTTCTATAAAATTATCAATAGCCTCGCGGAAAAAATCCCCTTTATTCCGTGTTTCCTGCGAGATTCTGCCGTCATAAAGCTTCAAGCCTTCCTTTATTTCAGAGGCAAATTCGGAATAGACTGAGTTATTTTTTACCGCGTCTTCCATCTTTGATGAACTGTAAAGATAAATGTCGGAAATAATAGTCCTCGCCAATCGGCGCGCTTTCTCTACTGCTTCATCCGCCCCTACTTTTATTTCCTGTTTTGGAGGCGCCGGCGCTGTTGCCTGAGGCGGCACTGCTGCCTTAGGAATTGCTTCAACTTTGGGCGGGGCCGGCATTTCAACCTTTGGCTGCGGTTTTTCAAAAGCTGGTTCCTTCGGCTTTTCTGCAATCTCTTCTTTTGGTTTAATCCCTCTTAATACATCAATCTTGTCTATAAGAAGCTCTTCAATCTGGTGTTCTTCGATATAGTCATCAGCTCCATGCAGGGAGTTCGGCTCTCTCCTGTATCTTGTCTTATCGTAAATCGAACTTATCAGTATGACCTTTATCTCTTTTGTCTCGGCTCGCTCTTTAAGTCTTTTGCAAACCTCAAACCCGTATATCTTTGGAAGCGCAACATCCAGGATTGCAAGGAACGGAAGCTCTTTCACGGATTTAATCATTGTCTCGATGCCGTCGCGTGCTGCAATGACCGTAAAACCTTTTTCTGTCAACGCCTTGCTTATTCTCTCTACAATTGTCTGGTTTTCATGCGCAACGATCACCTTGTTTGCCAATGGCTTTATCTGAACCGAAGGCTTTCTTACCAGAAGCACCGTGCTGCATTTCGGGCATTTGAAGCGTATGCCCTCAGGCGTAAGTTTTTCGTCAGCTACCTTAAGTTTTATTTTACATTTTGGACAGCCTACTATCACTTTCTAACCCTCCTCCCGAGCATCCAGAGCTTAATTGTCAATATCCCTGTCAGGAATCCCCCTATATGGGCGAACCATGCGACCCCGCCTTTTGCTGCAATCCCTTGAGTCAAAAGGCCGTTGACAAGCTGTATAATAGCCCAAAAGCCGATAACTATCAAGGCCGGAATCTTAACAACCTCGACAAAGAATACCAGAAATATCAGTGTATGCACCCTTGCGCGGGGAAATAAAATCAGATAAGCCCCCAGAACCCCGGCAACTGCGCCGCTTGCGCCAATCATCGGCACAGTTGAAGAAGACGCCATTATTGCATGTGAATAGGCGGCAGCAATGCCGGCCATTAGATAAAATATAAGAAACCTGAAATGGCCCAGCACATCTTCAATGTTATTGCCGAATATCCAGAGATAGAGCATGTTGCCGCCGACATGCAGCAATCCGCCGTGAAGGAACATGGAGGAAAAAATAGTAAGGGCCGGGTGCAACTGCAAGGGCTGCGTCCTCTCAAAAGATAAGAGACCCAGGGGGATGGCCCCGTATTTATAAACAATAAACTCCGCTCCGGCAGGCGACATTATTTCCCATATATAGACCAGTATGTTTATTGCAATTATCCCGATAGTAACAAAAGGGAATATACTCGTCGGGTTGTCATCTTTAAACGGAATCAATCATTGCCTCCCTGCGGCTTATCGTCTTACTCTTCCCAATAATACTACCGTAATTAATTATTTATGGTCAAATGGGAATGTGGAATGTTAAGCCTTATTATACTCAACGACATAAATCAACTGTTATTCCCGCAAACGGAGCGCGTCGGGAATCCTTCTTTTTCGGAAAGATTCCGAAACCTGCCAGCATTATAACAAGGAAGCGGGGAAGCGAGGAACTTTTCGCTTTTTAACCTTGTATTGTTATAATAGAGGAATTTATGAAATACGAAGCTGTCATAGGGCTTGAAGTCCATGCGCAGATGCTCACGGAAACGAAGATATTCTGCGGATGCTCGACAAAATTCGGCTCTGAGCCTAACACTCAGACGTGTCCAATATGCATCGGAATGCCGGGAGTGCTTCCTGTCCTGAATAAGAAAGCGCTTGAATTTGCAATAAGGACAGGTTTGGCGACTAACTGCAAAATTTCCTCTTACAGCAGGTTCGCGCGTAAGAATTATTTCTATCCGGATCTGCCTAAAGGATACCAGATAAGCCAGTATGAGCTTCCTATATGTGAGCATGGCTTAATAGAGATTGTCGTAGATAATGAGATTAAAAAGATCGGAATAACAAGGATTCACATGGAAGAGGACGCAGGCAAAAATATTCATGAGGGCGCGGGAAATTACAGCTTCGTGGACTTAAATCGCGCTGGAGTTCCTTTGATGGAGATTGTCTCCGAGCCCGACATAAGGAGTCCTAAAGAGGCGGCTGAGTATATGAAAAAACTGAGGGCCATACTTCGTTACCTCGGCGTGTGCGACGGGAATATGGAACAGGGTTCATTGAGATGCGATGCAAATGTCTCGATAAGACAGGTCGGCCAAAAGGAACTTGGCACAAGGGCCGAGGTTAAAAATATTAATTCATTCAAGTTCGTTGAAAAGGCATTGGAATACGAAATAAAGAGACAGATAAAAGTTATCGAAGACGGCGGGAAAATTATTCAGGAGACAAGGCTATGGGATTCCGACAGAGGCATTACTGAATCAATGCGCGGAAAGGAAGAGGCGCATGATTACAGATATTTCCCTGAACCTGACCTCGTGCCTTTAACTGTCGAGCAGAAATGGGTTGATGAGATAAGGGCAGCATTGCCGGAGCTTCCTGATATAAAGAGAAAGCGATTTGTTTCAGAGTATGCTCTTCCTGAATACGATGCAGACCTTCTTACGTCCGAGAAATCCATTGCAGACTGGTTTGAAGCAGCTGTAAAGGCAGGTCGTTGCGACTCGCAACCGGGAGGACAGGCAAAGGCAGTTTCTAACTGGATGATGGGCGAGCTGATGAAACTTCTGAATGAAGAGAATAGGACAATCGGGGAATGTGCGTTAAAACCTGTTCAGCTTGCAGATATGTTAAAGCTGATTGATAAAGGCATAATAAGCGGAAAGATTGCAAAGACTGTTTTTGAAGAGATGTATAAGACAGGAAAAGATGCTGAGGTGATAGTTAAGGAAAGGGGTCTTGTCCAGGTAAGCGATGAAGGCGCTATTGAGAAGGCTGTTGATGAGGTTATAGCAAAGAATCCGAAGGAAGTGGAGAGGTTCAAGGCCGGAGATGAAAAACTACTCGGTTTCTTTGTAGGCCGGATAATGAAGATGACCAAAGGCAAGGCAAATCCGCAGATGGTAAATGAGATTTTGAAGAAAAAACTTTCTTTGATACAATACCATTGATGGCTGTTATTCTCGTTACTAATGACGACGGGGTTCACTCTCAGGGTATTACTGCGCTGTTCAAGTCAATGAAAGAGATTGGAGATGTGTATGTTGTTGCGCCTGACAGGGAGAGGAGCGCAGTAGGGCACGCATTAACATTGCACAGGCCCTTGAAGGCAGAAGAAATCAAGGAGCGTGTTTATGCCGTCAACGGAATGCCGACGGACTGCGTGGCAATCGGAGTGAATAAGATATTGCCCGAAAAACCTTCGCTTATTGTCTCAGGCATCAACAAGGGCGGGAATGTCGGAGATGACATTACTTATTCAGGCACTGTCTCGGCGGCGATCGAGGGAACTATAATGGGGATTCCGTCATTTGCAATCTCGATAGTCGGAGGCAAAAACTTCCATTTTGACACGGCAGCGTATTATTCCCTGGAGGTTGCCAAATACATACTTGAAAAATCATTGCCTTATGACACGCTTCTTAACGTCAACCTTCCGAATGTGCATAGAGACGATGTTAAGGGCATAAAATTTACAAGACAGGGGAAACGGGTCTATGACAATGCCATACAGGAGATGTATGATCCGAGAGGAGAAAAGCACTTCTGGATAGGAGGGGGGACGGTATACTGGGAGCATGGGGAAGACACCGACATCCATGCGGTTCAGCAGGGCTATGTGTCCATAACGCCTATTCACCTTGATCTGACAAATTATGATGCGCTTGGGTTTTTGAAGAAGAGCTGGGGAGCTGCATGAAAAAATATGACGTCATAATTGTCGGCGCCGGACCGGCAGGAATATTTTCGGCGCTGGAACTTCTCAATAAAAAAAAAGGCGCAAAGATTCTCATCATCGAGAAAGGAAAGGACATAGACCAGAGAAAATGCCCTATGATGATAAGGGATGTCTCCTGCAAGGCCTGTCCTGAATGCGCTCTCCTGAGCGGTTGGGGCGGCGCAGGCGCATTCAGCGACGGCAAGCTCAACTTGTCTCCTGAAGTCGGAGGGTTTCTTTCGAGGTATTTGGACAAAGGCGAGCTTCAGCCCCTGATAGATTATGTGGATGAGATATATGTGGAGTACGGCGCGCCAAAAAAGACTTACGGAGGAAGCAGAGAGGAGATACAGGAGATAGAAAGGCTTGCGTCTAAAAACGATATTGTATTTGTGCCGTCAAGGGTAAGGCACATAGGCACTGACAGGTGCAAGGTTCTGTTGAAAAAGATTAAGAAGTCTTTGAATGCAAAGGTAGAGACATTGTTTGGGTTAGAGGCCGGGGATGTCATTATGGAAAAAGGAAAGGCCAGGGGCATCAGGCTTAAGAACGGCGACAAGATTTATTCTGATTTCGTGATACTGGCGCCCGGAAGAGAAGGCTCAAGCTGGCTTGAAAAAGAATCAAAGCGCCTGCATCTTACCCTTTTACAAAATCCTGTTGATATAGGCGTGCGCATTGAAATCCCCGCCTCTGTATTTGAGCATCTCACAAATGTTACTTATGAGCCCAAGTTAATATTTTATTCCAAAAAATTCGATGATAAGATAAGAACATTCTGCGTAAATCCCTACGGGGAAGTTGTCAAAGAATATCTGAAGGGCATCTGGACAGTCAACGGCCACAGTTATGCAGGCAGGAAGACGGGCAATACTAATTTTGCGCTTCTTGTGAGCACTGTTTTTACAGAGCCGTTCGATGAGCCTATATCTTATGGGAGATATATTGCAAGGCTGGCTAATTTTTTAGGCAAAGGAGTTATTGTCCAGAGGCTCGGGGACCTGCAGATGGGAAGGCGGTCAACTCATGAGAGGATGGCAAAGGGAATAGTAAAGCCTACCTTAAAAGATGCAACCCCTGGGGACCTGAGTTTTGTTATTCCATACCGATACCTGTCTGATATCCTTGAAATGCTCGATGCTCTCGATAAAGTTGCTCCGGGAGTGAACTCGAAACACACCTTGCTTTACGGAGTTGAAGTGAAGTTTTACTCTATGCAATTGAAGTTGACCGGCGCGCTCGAGACAGAAAAGGAGAATCTTTTTGCTGTAGGCGACGGAGCAGGGGTGAGCAGGGGTTTGATTCAGGCATCTGTATCAGGGGTGATGGCGGCGAGAGAGATAGCGAGGAGGATGTAAAATGCATAAGACAGGGCATAATATCCTCGCTCATTCTCGGGCTATCGCCCTCCGAGGATTTTGCCTCTTTATTTTAATAACGATGCTGTCTGTCTATCGGCAAAATAAGCCGCTCGAATACTAAGCCCTGTCTTTAGCGGGTAGTTATGGAAAATTTTAAAGAACTCAGAGATATGATGGTTGATACGCAGCTTATTCCGCGGGGTATAAAGGACGAGCGTTTGCTTGCTGCGATGAGAAAAGTCCCGAGGCATCTTTTTATTGACGAGTTTATGCATAAAGCCTACGATGACATGGCGCTTCCCATAGGCGAAGACCAGACAATTTCTCAGCCTTATATGGTTGCAATAATGACGGAGCTTCTTGAATTAAAAGGAGACGAGAAGGTTCTTGAGATTGGAACAGGTTCGGGGTATCAGTCTGCGGTTCTTGCAGAGCTTTCTCTTTCGGTTTTCACAATAGAGCGCAGGGCTGCTCTTGCAGAAAGAGCGGAAGAAAGAATCCATGCGCTTGGATACGGCAATGTTCAGATAAGGGTCGGCGACGGGACGCTCGGATGGCCGGAGGATGCGCCATTTGACAGGATAATAATAACTGCAGGCTCCCCGCAGATTCCCAAACCTCTGATAGAACAGTTGTCCGATGGAGGGATAATTGTCGCTCCCGTTGGAGACCGGTTTTCACAGCAGCTCATAGTTGCAAGAAAGTTTAAAGGCTCCTTATCGGAACAACTGCATACGCCGTGCATGTTTGTCCCTTTGATAGGCGAGTATGGATGGGGAAAAGATGAGGATTAGGAGAAGGGTTAAGATATTAATCTGTGTGCTGTCTGCCGTCTGTTCCCTGCTGTCGGCAATTTCCGCTTTTGCCGATGATAGTTCCTGCCTTTCATGCCACAGCCGGTATAGCAGTCAGCACAGTAAAACCGCAAAGGTTGTTCACGCAGCTCTCGATGCGGGATGCGATACATGTCACCTGCCTGTAGAAGGGATGAAACATCCGATGCAAAAAGGGAGCATAAAGCTCACTCATGATGTCCCTGCCCTCTGCTATGTCTGTCACGACGAATCCAAGTTTAAGGGCAAGTTCATACACGCTCCTCTATCTGGAGGTATGTGCACAGCCTGTCATAATGTTCATCAGTCTGATTTCAGCAAGATGCTTATAATTAATATGCCTATGCTTTGTTATAACTGTCATGAGAACAATACGAACAAAAAATATGTCCATGCTCCAACGAGAAAAGGGCAGTGTGCTGTATGTCATAACGCCCATGCGAGCAATACCACTTCACTATTGATGACAGTGCACTTAAACGACCTCTGCGTAAGCTGTCACTGGAAGTATGCAAGGGGCGCGCATGTGCTAAGCGGGTTTATGGGCAATCACCCGATGTGGAAGAAGCCGGACCCTTCCAGGCCGGGTAAAGAGCTGAGCTGCGCAAGCTGTCATGATCCGCATGCCTCTGATTTCCCCAGGCTCAGACCCCGGGAAGGGCTGTGCCGAGTTTGCCATAAACGCATTTAATCAGCAATCGGTATAGTGATAGTGCGTATAAAGACGTTAACGCAGGCTATTTACTGCGGATGCCACCTTCTGACTACAAACTTATCGGCAATGCCTTCTTTCCGGGGATCGGTTACAGGCGTCATAGTCTCGCTGATGGTTCTGAGAATTCCCGTAAGACTTATTAACTGTACACCTTCCGCGATGGTGCTCTGTATTGCCTGTCTGCTGTCAAGGACTATCACTACATGCCTTTTATAGACAATCAGATCGAGAGGTTTGAGTTTCTTTGCTATTTCATCAGGCTTCATGTCTTTTATATCAACAGCAGAGCCAAAATCAAAAAGAGATTCTACATTTCGCGGAGTATATCCGTCTGATGCCTCATAAAGAAGGCCGGAACAGTCAACGCCCTTCAGCATCCATCTTTCCAGGATCTCTTCCGAAAGCTTGCCGACCGGCTTATAAAACACGAGCAGCTCCGGTATGCCCTTAACATGATTCCCTCCCCACACATATATCGCCCCTTTTGCAGAGATTAGCTTATTGATTATTGTATTTTTATCAGGTAATTTTCTTAAGCGTTCAGGGGGTTTTTGCAATTTCTTTTCAACAAATCTGCTGTCAATGTAATAGCCCTTTTGAGTCGGGTATGGGTAATCTTCTGTTTTTACTTTAAGAATCTCATATCCGTCTTTATTGATTTCAGCCTCGATTGTAAATGACGTTCCGGAAAGGGCGACAAATTCAACCTCTTCGATCATGTTTTTCCTGTTGAGCTTAAGGGTCCTGCCGTCTTTGCCGCCGAATACGGAGGAAAAGTCAGGAGTGTTAAGGACGGGAGTAGGCATAACCGCAACAGCATAGCGGAGATATTTATCCTTTCTTTCGCATGAGATTAATGAAAGGCATATGACAAGAAGACACATCGGGTGAAACAGTTTTGACTTCACCCAGTCGCTTCTTTTAGCCACTTCAAATAATCCTCAGATCCCTCAACAACAGGCATTGCGATGATTTCAGGCACTGTGTAACTGTGAAGCTCTTTGACTCTTTTGCAAAGTCCGGCAAAGAGGTTGTGCCGCGTCTTGGCAACCATCAGAACCTCTGCTTCATCTTCTATTTTCCCCTGCCAGATGTAGATGGACCTTATGTCTTTTATAATATTTACGCAGCCTGCAAGCCTTGCCTCAACCAGCGCCCTTGCAATCTTAGAGGCTTCATCCTCATTCGGAGCGGTTATGAAGACGATAATGTTATCATTCGGAAATCCCATTAAAATTTTCCATCCTTCATCAGAATTTTCCTGTTTCCATCTTTATCAATCAGCGTCACCGTCGGCTTAAAGAAAACAAAGTCCTGATGAAACGGAGTGCTGACATTCCCCCCGAACGAGCTATTGTCTCCGAGCGCAATATGTATTGTGCCGAGAATCTTTTCAGATTCGAGGATGTTGTCGGGCTTTCGCGCCATATTATTTGTGCCTATCCCGAGTTCGGCAATATTTGCGTTTTCTCTGCGCTCGGAAATTTTTTCTCTGAGATAATGAACGTATCCTTCGTCTCCCGACACTTCCTCGACCATACCGCCCTTTATTGTTAGTGTCACGGGTGAACTCATCGGTCTTGTCGGCGCCCATTCAAGGACAAGTTTGCCGTTTGCCGTGCCTTCCATCGGCGCAAGATATACCTCTCCTGCGGGAAGGTTCCCGAATGAGCCAGGCCTTGTGAGAATCCCTGTATCGGCTTCCGCCTTTCTGCTTCTTTTTGAAAATGATATATGAGTGCCGTTCGGTGTTTTTATCTCTATCTGCTCAGCCTTGTTTACAATCCTTGCAATATCCCGCGTCTTTTTGGCAAGCGCTTTCCAATCCACATTCATGGCGCCTTCAAGCATAGGGGCGTCAAATAAAGGCATACTGGCATACCGCGTGCCGCACATCCGTGTCAGCAAATCCCTGAATCTCGTATGGCTCGTTGAATAATTTGAAAGCGCTACAACAGCATTCACAGCAGCTCTTCTGTTTCCGGATATAATCTCTTCAGCCTCTTTTATTTCATCGCCTTTGGCCTTTTTATTTATGAGGGGGAGCAGGAGGTTTTGTGCTTTTAATTTCCTGAAGGCCTTTTCTCCAAAGGCAATGGCCCAGAGTTCCTGCGGCGGCTCTGCGCCGTGACTGCCTGTGGCCGGATATTCAAGATAAAGAATTTTCTTGCAGAAGCTTTTGCCTGTCTCAGCCGTTAGGACAGCTATATCCCTGAGCCTCTCTCTCCTGCATTTGTCTCTATCCTCAATAATCTCGCCTTCAAACGGTCTGTCTGTAAATACCAAAACGCTCTCGGATTTTTTGATATTGAGGTTAACCCTGAATATATTCCTTATTATTTTTGTTATCAAATCTCTTCTGTTTTGATGCGCGGAGTTATGAATATAAGGAGTTCTGCTTTATCATTGGTCTTAGTCTCTTTTTTAAATAGCCAGCCAATCAGCGGAAGCTTGGAAAGCAGAGGAATGCCTCCTTCTCCTTCCGATTCCGCCTCTGTATATATACCGCCGATTACTATAGTCTCGCCGTTTTTAACAATAAGATTTGTTTGGGTCTCACGAGTATTTTTGGGCGGGCTTCCCTGAACACTGCGGCTGAAGTCAAAGGAATCTCTTGTGGTAAAAATCTTCAGGGATATCTGATCGTCATTTATTACCCTTGGAGTAACTTTTAACTGTAGAAGCGCTTCCTTCTCAGTAACACTCGTAGTTGTCGTTGTCCCTGCCGTAGTCGTTGAGGTAGGGATCAGTATGCCTGTGCCGCTTTTGATATAAGCCTCCTGATTGTCCAGGACAACCACCTTAGGACTTGACAGGGTCCTCGCATTGCCTTGGGTCTCGAGAGCGGAAATTTGCAAATCAAGAGCGAATCTGCTTGTCACTATCCCCAAACCTATTGCCCCGCCAGCCCCGGGACCTACTGCTGCCGGGAGGTTTACATTGAGCGCATTGTTTAAAACACCAATACCATTTGTCAGCGGCGTGAAAAATGTATCAGTTGACCTTGCCTTTGTGCCTCCGCCGTGAACGAATAAATCTCCCCTTGCATACTGCGCGCCCCATTGTATGCCCAATTCCTGGCTTGCGTTTGTGCTTACCTCAACAATCTTTGCCTCAATCATTATCTGTTTTGTCTTTACATCCACCTGTTTTAATAGCTGAGTTACCCGCTCTATTGCAGACGGTATATCCCTTATAACCACCATATTGGTCTTTGGGTCAGAGGCAAGAGAACCCCTTTTGCTTAAGACCTTTGTAATAACCCCCTCAAGGTCTTTAGCATTAGCGTATTTAACAGTTGCCGTATAGGTCATAAGGTCTTCGTCTGCTCCTGCAGAAAGCACTCTCACAATATTCCCATCTTTTATATATGCATAACCCTTGTCTTTTAATATCGAGTCAATAGCGTCCCAGAGAGGAATATTCCTCAGGCTCACCGTAACCTTGCCTGTGACTTTTTCATCCACGATTATGTTTATGCCGTGCTCCTGCCCCAGCGCCCTCAGGACGTCGCTCATCTCCACGTCCCTGAGTTCGATTGAAATAGGAGGCCCTTTATCATCGGCATAGGCAGTGGACATCGGGTAGTGGATAGTGAATAATAGCAAAATAGCGTATAGCGTATAGCGTGCAGCGTGTAACACGATTTCCCTTAAATTATAAACTCTGAACTTTGAACCTTGAATTTTAAATTTTGAATTTTGAATCTTCACTTCTTCCCTCCCCCCGGAGTTCCTGTAATAGCAAATTTTTTTATGCCGAATGGAAACCTCTTGCCGTCTTTTTCGAGTATAACCTCGTCTTTGCCTATTCCAACTATCAAAAAGCCGTTAACCTTTTCATTCTTTCTGTAAAACCCGCCGTTTATTATTGCCATCGCTTTTTTCCCGTCTGATATTATACCATCAAGCTTCAAGTCTAAAAACATATCTTCTTTCGAGGCTTCTTCTTTTGTTTTTTTAAATGACTTGTCTTCATATCTCACAAATGGGTCCCTGCCCCATTTCTCGGACACAATTTTTACAGGGGACTGCAATGCGGCAAGCTTTATGTCCGAGAGGCTCTCGGCATAAGAGAGTGAACAGTGAATAGTGAACAGTGAATAGTGAAAGACCAAAACAAGGGTCAGGATTACTGTTTTTTTGTTCCTGAATGCTGAATGCTGAATGCTGAATGCTGTATTTTGTTTCATTGTTTCTTCCTCAAATACGTTCCGGCCTTTAAAATAGCAATGCCTGCAGGGTATAAAGCGCTGTTTGTCTCAAACTTCAGGTCATGAACCATAAACAGTTTGTGTCTTGTCTCAATGTTTTTAAGGAAATCATACAGTTCTCTGGACCTGACCCTCAGCTCTATCTTTACCTTCATCTCTATGAATCTATCCTTGTATTCAAAACCTTCAGGGGATATCGAGATGAAATCAACCCTTGCCATAGTTGCCTCTCTGCTTATGGCTGCCAGCATGCCCGACAGGTTTTCCGCCTCGGGTAGAGTTATTTTTTCGGCGACCGGAGCTTTCTGCACAACAGCCTGTGATGACAATATAAGGTTTATAGCCTCAATCTCTTTTTTTATATTCTGAAGGGTCTGACGTTTCAATTTCACTTTTTTTGAGGCAGGCGAATACAACATTACATGAAAAACAACAAATACCGCTGCTGCAAGCGTTATTGCAAAGATAACCTTCTCCCTCTGTGAAAGGGCCTCAAATTTTTTTCCGATAGTGTCTTTTACTGTTTTTAGGTCCATCGCAGTTTTGTCTTCAGTTCAAAAGAGATTTCCTTTTCGCCTTTTTGTGCAAAGACTATCTCAACATCATAAAAATGTCGTGATTCCTCGAGCGCTGATATAAAATCTGCAACTCCAAGCTGTGTTTTCGAAAAGCCTTTCAGGCTTATGCCTTTTTCCCCCTTTGATTCGATAGAAGAAAGCCAGACGTCTTCCGGGACAATAACCGACATTTCACTGATTATTGAGCTCCATTTCGGAGCCTTTGCCATTGCATCAGATATTTCTCTGTCTAATGATGGTGCGGCAGGGGCGGGAGGCGGGGGGAGTATCCCTTGCTGCATAGCTGTTTTTTGTTTATTCAGACTGCTTATGCCGGTATCAAGCTTCCTGAGCTCAACGAGATTCCAGATCCACAGGATCAGCATAATGCCGATGTAAGCTCCAAGCCCTGGAAGGAGATAATAAAATTTACCTTTTTTTTCGGGAGCGGCTGCCTTTATCTCTGTCGGTAAAAGATTGAGTGTTTCCTTCAAGCAGACCTCCTTGCAAGGCCGATTGCTAAAGAAAACCTTGGGCCGAGGGGTCTGAGGCTCTCATCTTTCATAATAAGGCTGTCAAAGGGATTTGGAACAGCAACCGGGACGTCGAATACATGAGAGAAATAATCTCTGACTGCATTGTTGATTGCAACACCGCCTGTCAGGATCACGCCGGAAAAAGTTTTTTCTTTAAAGGTTGCCTTGTAATAATCCGTAGACCTGAATATCTCCTTTAAGAACTGGTTCAATATCTCCTTCATCTTCTCGGCAGGGCCTCCTATCAGTATGTCTGCTGCCTCCTCCTCTGAGAAACCTTCATTGAGCAGATGACTTTTTATATGTTCTCCGCCCATCTCTACCGTCCTTGTCAGACGCAGGGAGCCTGACCTTATAATGTTTATCTCCATATTTCTTGAGCCTATATCAAGGAGTATTATATTGCCTGAATCCTGAACAGGAAGTATCCTTATAAGGCAAAGCGGGGCTGCGTCAACAGCAACAACGTTGAGACCCGCCTCTTTGAACGGGAATAAATAGCGCTGGATATTTTCCCTTTCAACAGAGGCAAACGTAACAACAATGCCGTCCGCAACCTCTGTTGCAACGTAGTCATAGACAGCCTCTTCGGGGCTGTAAGGCAGTTGTCTTTTTATTTCCCATTTTACCGCTTCTTTTAATTCGCTCTTCGGCATCGGCGGCAGGCTGATGGTCCTTATAAAAGAGAGATTGCCTGGCGCATGAACTGCGGCTTCTCTTCCAAGTATATTCAGCTCTTTAAAAAAACCGTGCAGCCTGTTTATGAGCAGGGTTTCATCTTCTTTCTCGGAGGGAGGGATGTCAACAAACGCGGCAATAGAAATTTTTTTAGCTTTGAGTTCAATGACCTTTAGCGAGCCGCTGCCCAGATCTACCCCTAATGGAGCAGGTCGAAACAGTCCAAGCATTAATGCCTCTTGGTGAAATAATATGCCATGAAGAACATGAAGGCAGAGGCGATTAAAAGCGAGACGCCAAAACCAATCCTGTAGGAGAAAGTAATACTGTCAATTTTAGCTATCATTTTTGCAGATATTTCATTCAGTTTTTTTATCGAATTCGGAGCAACTAACAACAGAGATCCTACTACAAATGCAAGAACCCCTATTAATATAGAAAAACCAACTATTGACATAAGTTTATCCTCCTGTTTAAAGTTATACTTTAAAATATAGCCGTTACTGCTTATAATGTCAAGGTTTATTTGACGAGGGTTGCTATTCCCTCAGTCGCCCTTTTATGCGAGGGTTTTATTTTTAAGGCTGCTTCAAAATTGCTCTCGGCTCGTCCTGAGAGGTTCAGTTTGAGATATATATGCCCGACCTCGGCCAAGTAATCAGGATTTGAAGGCTCTGCTTTGAGCGCCCTCTCTATCGCCCGTGCCGCTTCTTTTAGCCTGTTGAGCTTGATGAGGGCCAATCCATAATGGTAATGATATGTTGCCGTTGAGCTGCTAAGATACGCTGCCTGACCGAAAAGCTCCATGGCCTGCGCAAGGTTGGACTTTGC
>SCSY01000022.1 GCA_004298625.1 Nitrospirota bacterium
GTGAAAGCTGCTCGGCAACTAAAAGGTAATGCCGGTGCACCTTCTGGGTCAACATTACCAGCGCTGGAATTGCGATGAGAATTATCCATGCGCCATGGGTAAATTTTTCGACCGCAATTACCACAAGGACGACTCCTGTAGTGACGCCTCCTATGCCGTTTATCACTGCGCTTTTAAGCCAGCCCTTTCCCTTAGCTTTAAACCAATGCCTGACCATTCCTGCCTGGGATAAGGTGAATGCGGTAAAAACGCCGACAGCATAAAGAGGAATAAGCGCATGGGTGTCTCCTCTGAAGAGTATTACCAACAGGGCAGAAAGAAGACTGAGTATCAATATCCCGTTCGAGAAAACGAGTTTGTCGCCCCGGTTTGACAATTGTCTCGGCAGGTAGCGGTCATTCGCCATTATCGAGGAAAGCCTCGGAAAATCGGCAAACGAAGTGTTAGCTGCGAGGATGAGCACCAGCATCGTGGCAAACTGTATGGTGTAATAGACAACGCCCTTTGAAAATACGGTCCTTGCAAGCTGTGAAACTACAGTCTCATTCTGGTTAGGCATGATCCCGTAATAATTTGCGAAATAGGCTATGCCGATCGTGAGGATGGCAAGCGTAACCGCCATCCATACAAGTGTAATTCCCGCGTTCTTTGCCTCAGGAGCCTTGAAAGCTCGGACGCCGTTTGATATTGCCTCGATTCCGGTGAGAGTGGCGCACCCTGAGGCAAAGGCCTTCAATATTATGAACAGAGGGAAGATGCTTGCCGCAGTCCCCGAAACCTCCTGATATTGAATGCGGGGAAAAGAGACGGATTTTGTAAGGCTCGCAACTATCAGGACAAGCAGGCCTCCTATGAAAAGGTATACGGGAAACGAAAATACTTGTCCTGACTCCCTCACGCCCCTAAGATTTATTATTGTGATGAACAGGATAGATGCAATGCACATTGTAACGGTATATTCCCGAGTAGCAGGAAATGCCGAGGTGACGGCGGCTATGCCGGCTGCCACACTGACGGTGACGGTGAGGACATAATCGATGAGAAGGGCGGCTCCTGCTATGAGACCTGGGTAGGTGCCGAGGTTGTCTTTCGCAACGATATACGCTCCGCCGCCTGAGGAATATGCATGCACGGTCTGAAAATACGAGGTAGCTACAATTGCGACAAGAATTACGATTGCTATGGCAATCGGCAGCGTATAACTGAGAAACGCTGTTCCCCCTGCGATAAGCGCGAACATTATCTCTTCTGTTCCGTAAGCGACGGAAGAGAGCGGGTCAGACGAAAATACCGCCAGCCCCATTTTTTTTGAGAGGCGCTCGTGTTTTTCCTTTTTTGTTTCGATAGGCTGTCCGATAAGAAAACTCTTGATAGACATTTCTTCCTCCTGTGAGGGGCGTGGGAGGAAATAAAAAAACCGCCTGGGCGGCGGTCTTTAATTTCGGCCTTTGCCCTTCCAAATGCCTGCGAGGTTAGCTGACGGGCTCGGGACTGGAAGTTCCCTATTCCGGTATTCCGGAAATACGCCCCATTATCTGGGTCCCCCGCGTCCTCTCTTTGAGAGGACTTCGGCTGCTATGTGATTTAACTATAACTCCGAAGAAATAGGCTTGTCAAGCAGAGGCATGACGGACGGGGAGCGACTTTACAATATGCTTTGTCGCAGTAATCTGTCACAGTAACTTGTCACACTACCTCTGCTGTAAAAAGTCCCCTGAGGATGTCCCTTAATGTCCCTCAATGACGTCCCTTAATGTCCCTTATTTTTTCCATCATCTGCGGTGACAAAATATAGTAGGTACCCTTCTTTTCGCCACGTCGTATAACGATATTCTTTTCAACCAGGGCAGTCAAATCTCTTGTAGCAGTTCTCTTAATGCTGTTACATAGCTTCTGGCATTGCTCATTATCAATCTGTTCGTTAATGACAAGATAATGGATAATTTTCTTCTGTCTTATATTAAGATTAGCATGCTGCAATATTTTAATAACTTTATCCGCAGAAGTAAATTTTTTGCCTTTTTCTTGGATTTCCATCATCTGTGACCGTAATCCATCAACAAAATATTCAAGCCAAGCAGTCATGTCCATAGCATTATTTCTGACAGACTGAATGGCTCTGTAATAAGCCGGACGGTCTTTGTCATAGTATTCTGATATTGTAAAGAGCCGCTTAAAATCATACCCTGTTTTATAAAGTATCAGTGTGGACAAAAGCCGTGCTGTTCTCCCGTTGCCGTCAATAAACGGATGAATATGAACAAACTGAAATTGTGCAATCCCTGCGACAAGGATTGGTGATAGGTCTTCAGCTTTATTTAGCCAATCTGTGAGCGTCCGCATGAGATGCGGCACTTCAAGCGGAGCGGGCGGAGTATAAATAATCTCGCGGGTCAGAGAATTGACAACATAATTTTGAACCTTGCGATAATTACCGGGGTCTGCCTTATTCCCGAGAACACCCTTTACAGTAACTTTATGCAGCTCTCTGATAATTCCTTCCGTAATCGGGTCTTCCTTGCCAAGATATTTTGAGATAAAATCCATGGCTTTTTTGTAATTCAAAAGCTCCTTCTCATCATCACGATTAATGCCCTTAAGCTTTTTGCCTTCAAGAATGTCTTGCGCCTGCTCAAGACTCAAGGCAGTGCCTTCTATATGAGTTGAATGATGCGATTCAAGTATAAGCGCCTTTTTCTGCATGTCGGCAATCCAGTCGTCTTTGAGTTTGACTGCATCGAGGAACCCGCGCACGCGCTCTATCTCAACAAGAGCCTTATTGATCTTAGGCGTTATACTGAATTTCGG
>SCSY01000398.1 GCA_004298625.1 Nitrospirota bacterium
GAAAGCTCCCAGTTGGATGGGAACATCACGCTTTGTATCGGTGCATTGTCGGAATAGCCTTCTACCTGGATATGATTATCCACATCGACCAGCACCTCGGCGACCGCCTTGAGCACTTTGAGCGAGTCCCCCTCCAGCGATGCCTGGCCGGAGCCGAACAGTACGCTGGCGTTGATTTCGACGGCGATGCCACGATTGCTCTGGGTCACTCTCACTTTCCCGGCTTTCACCAAGCGTTCCAACGCTTTCATGATGTCCTTGGCGATGCCCTTCATTTTTTCGGTTTCTTTCTTGAGCATGACGGCTTGGGCGTCGCTCTTTCTGGGCATGATGGCGTCGGCCTTGGGCGCGGACTGGCTTTTGGGGTCGGTGACGATCACGCGCTGCACGGGTAGCGGCGGCGCGGTCGAGGGGTTCTGGAAGGCTTGCAGCAGCGAGTCGCTGAGCACTTTGTACTTGCCCTCGTTGACCTGGGAAATGGCATACATCACCACGAAGAAAGCAAACAGCAGGGTGATGAAATCGGCGTAGGAAACCAGCCAACGTTCAAGGTTTTCGTGTTCTTCGGGCTTGCGCTTTCTGGCCATGGACGGTTCTAAACGATGTAGCCCTGCAATTTCGATTCGATCAGCCGCGGATTTTCGCCGTTGGCGATGGAAACCAGCCCTTCGATCAGCATTTCGCGCATGGTCACTTGGGCTTCGACGATGGAGCGGATTTTGTTCGACATCGGCAGGAAGAACAGGTTGGCGGAGCCTACGCCGTAAACGGTGGCGACGAACGCCACGGCGATACCCGCCCCCAGTTTGGAGGGATCGGACAGGTTTTCCATGACGTGGATCAGCCCCATCACCGCACCGATAATGCCTATGGTAGGCGCATAGCCGCCCGCCGCCTGCCATACCTTGGCCGCATCGAGGTAGTGTTTTTCGAATGTGGCGATTTCGACGTTCATCGCTTCGCGGATTTTTTCCGGTTCGGCGCCGTCCACCACCATCTGCAAGCCTTTGTGGGCAAACACGTCCTTCAAGGCGTCCACTTGCGATTCGAGGGACAACAAGAT
>SCSY01000226.1 GCA_004298625.1 Nitrospirota bacterium
ACACATTGTGTGCATTTTGGCAACAGATTCAAGGCAGACTAGAAATAGGGGTGTCCCTAATTTCCATTATTTATTATTTTATTGAGATCATCCCGAAGCACTTTAAGCTTATTTTCCATTCCAGAGTTTAATAAACCGTGTACTTCATCGGTTGCGCGTAAGAGTAACTCAGACGCTATACCAAAAGACTCATATATAGTATCAACGTCTTCCTTTTTAAATATTTCTAAGGAAAAGGAATCTTCATTAATGACCATATGGCGTGTTCTTAGTGCTCGTATGTCATTGTGAGTTGCTGCACATAACATACTGTAGATTATTTGATATTCATATGCCATACCACCCTTCTCAAACTTGTCTTTTATGCTTACCCCCTTATTACCTTTGTTTTTCAGGCTGTTAACTTCTTTTTCAAAGTCATTAATATGCTGGTCTACGTCTGGATCATGAGCAACTAATTCAGCGTAAACATCTTGGTTGTCCTTAGCCGCTTTCAGAAATTTTAGGGATTCTTTGTTTGAATTTATAGTTAAAGAATAGCCATATTTAGGGTCTTTACATAAATTCTTTAAATCAACAAAGGCCTCCAATATTGATCTTAATATTATAGGAATTGCGGAGTGGTGACCTGATTGGTAAAGGTCCTTAAGAGTACTAGAGAACTCAATAATTGAGGCATAGAGACTTATAACGTGCTGATGCAAAGCATGACTTGAATCGAATTTGAGTTCTGTTGCTAAAGACATTACTTCCTCAAGCTCTTTCTCAAAATAAACTAATGTTTCTTTCGCCGTGCACATGAGATATTTTCCCCATTAAAGCATAACATTCTTTTTTTATTGCATACACATTTTAATGGATTATAAGAAGCGGATGAGGTAGTGTCAATACTCTCACTTTCCAGCATTTGACTCAGGTGCTGCACAAGTGCTACACTTAAATAAAAAGGAGGGGATATGCCGGCAAAAAATCCAAGAATAAATGTTGTGCTGGAAAAGCCGATTTATGCTGCCGTAGAGCATCTTGCCAAAAAAGACAAAGTGTCTCTTTCATTAAAGGTCCGCGATCTTGTCAAAGAGGCGTTGGAGATTGAAGAAGACATCGCGCTTGCTGCATTTGCAGAAAAAAGAGAGAAGACATTTAAGCGGGGGACATCCCTTAAACACGATGAGGTCTGGTAGTCTTGCCTTTTGAGATCAGATATCACAGGGATGTAAAGACTGCCGATATCCCCTTGCTTGATGCAAAAACAAAAAACCGTATAAAGACGGCGATAGAAATGCGTTTAACTATTGCGCCTCATCAGTTTGGAGAGCCGTTGAGAAAGACCTTAAAGGGATACTGGAAATTACGGATCGGCGATTACAGGGTTGTCTTTAAAGTTGTTGGGGCAGAGGTATGGATATTGGGAATCATGCACAGAAAAAAAGTGTATAAAAAAATTGAAAATCGAATTTAAATTTTAAAAAGGCTTGTTTTGAATTTATCACTCTTTCAAAAGCCAAGCAGATACATAAACAGCGAGGTAAACTCTCTAAAAAAGAAGGGTGAAATCACTGTCGCCCTCGCATTTCCTGATATTTACGATATCGGGATGTCCCACCTCGGGTTGAAGATACTCTATAAGATAATCAATGACCTTCCGTATGCCTCTGCCGAAAGGGTTTTCCACCCATGGTTTGATCTGGCGGAGGAGATGAAAAATAAGGGAATCCTTCTTTCTTCGCTCGAAACCGAAAGGCCATTAAAGGATTTTGACATTATCGGTTTCAGCCTTCAATATGAGCTTTCATATACAACTGTTTTGAATATGCTTTCGCTTGGAGGAATTCCAATTAAAACAGAGCAGCGCTTAGAAGGCTCCGGGCCTTTGATAATTGCAGGCGGTCCCTGCACTGTTAATCCAATGCCGATGTCTCCATTCATAGATGCGTTTCTTATCGGAGATGGGGAAGAGGCAATTGTTGAAATTTTGGATGCATACAGGAGATGGAAAAAAGAGGGAGACGGGAAAAAGGAATCTCTTTTAAAAGCCCTCTCTGAGATTGAGGGGATATATGTCCCATTACTATACCCTACACGCTATGCGCTACACGCTGCGCGTGTCAAACGCCGTTTCATAAAATCTCTCGACTCCTCTCCATATCCTGATGCTCCGGTTGTTCCATATACGCAGATTGTCCATGACAGGGTAAATATCGAGGTATCTCGCGGATGCACAATGGGCTGCAGGTTCTGCCAGGCCGGGATGATTTACAGGCCGCTGCGCGAAAGGAACCCTGAGAGCGCGTTGAGGATTGCTGAAGATTCCCTTAGAAACACGGGCCACGAAGAGGTCTCTTTCACGTCCCTGAGCGCCGGGGATTACTCGTGCCTCCTTCCATTAATTAAGGAATGCAACAAACGGTTTTCGGATAAAAAAATCTCGATCTCCCTTCCTTCCTTAAGAGTTGCTGCTGTAAATCAGGATGTCCTGAAAGAAATTAAGAGCGTCAGGAAAACAGGCTTTACGATTGCGCCAGAGGCGGCAACAGAGAGATTAAGGGGCGTTATTAACAAGGATTTCACTCAGGATGACTATGAAAATGCATTAAATGCGCTCTTTGAGGAAGGCTGGCAGAAATTGAAGCTATACTTTATGGTAGGCCTTCCAACAGAGACCGACAAGGACATTGAAGAGATCCCCAATATGATAATGCGGGCGCTGAAGATCGCAAAATCCCTTACCGGAAGATACGTAAATATAAATGTAGGGGTTTCTCCGTTTGTTCCCAAGCCTCATACCCCGTTTCAATGGTATGGCCAGGAAAATATAACCTCTATAAAGAAAAAAATGCATTACCTTAAAGAAATCTTCCGTAAAAAGAGATTCCAGTTCAAGGGCCACAGGGAAGATATGAGCCTGTTGGAGGCGGTTTTTGCACGCGGTGATGAGAAACTTTCTTCGCTTATAGAGGAGGCCTGGTCTTCAGGCTGCACACTCGATGCCTGGGGAGAGTCGTTTGACTTCAATAGATGGGCCGCTGCAATGGAGAAAACAGGAATAGACGGCTCGTCTTATGCCGAGAGGAATTTTGAAAAAGACGACAAGCTGCCGTGGGATATAATTGATACAGGCATTAAAAAAGAATTCCTCCATAAAGAATATCAGCGCGCCCTTTCCTCAGAGATAACGGTTGACTGCAGAAAAACCTGCCATGCATGCGGGCTGAAATGCAAAGATGAAAGCTATCAGCTATCAGCTGTCAGCTCTCAGCCATTCATGGTTCGACAAGCTCACCATGACAAGCTCTGTCACCCTGAGCCTGTCGAAGGGTCACCTATTCGCCGCTTACGCGTCGAATTCTCAAAGACGGGCAGGCTTCGGTATCTCTCTCATCTTGAACTTGTCACTGCGATTCACAGGGCTTTGAGAAGGGCTGAGATTCCTCTGACATATTCAAAGGGCTTTCACCCAGCTCCAAAGGTATCGTTCGGACCTGCGCTGGGAGTCGGGGTCTCCGGACTGAGGGAATATTTTGATATGGAGATAATATCGGTGATTGATTTAAACTATCTGATACCGGCGATGAACAGTGTTTTGCCTGAGGGCTTGAAACTCAATGCTTTTTCGCAGATATCTGAAAAAGAACAGTCCCTCAGCAGTTTTATATCGAGATATGAATATGAAATAATTTGTGATGACTCTTCCGGCGTAGACGGTTTTTCGGCACGCAGTGCAGCCGGCAGTTTTGCGCTGGGAATGATCGAAAAAATATCAGTCATAGACGGGAAGACCGTGAGATTAATATTGGTTGATAAAGAAGATAAAAAGGTAAAACTGAGAGCGTTACTGCCAGAGATATTCGGCTCCTCCGACAGAGAACCGGAGGTAACAAGGATTGCAATGTACGGTCGGAATAACGGATGGGCAACGCCTCTCGAATCGAGTAGCAACGACTTGAAAGGAATATATAATGGCAAGTGAAATCCTGATTAATGCCACGCATGAAGAGATAAGGGTAGGCCTTATTGAAGGCGGACAGGTTGTTGAGTTTTATGTTGAAAGGAAGCGTGATGCGAGCCTTGTGGGCAATATCTATAAAGGCAGGGCAGTAAAGATACTGCCCGGGATGCAGTCTGCGTTTATAGACATCGGCCTTGAAAGGGCTGCTTTTCTCTATGTTGCCGACATAAGGGCAGACGTGGAAGAATATGCGCCATTTCTTGAAGAAGAAGAGAAAAGCGATTCTCTCGAATTTATCTCAAGAAGAGGCAGGCCGGAGCTTTCGATAGAAGAACTGATCCAGCCGGGGCAGGAAATCCTTGTCCATGTCTCTAAAGATCCCATCGGAAGCAAGGGCGCGCGTGTAACGTCATATATTACCATGCCTGGGAGGTATCTTGTGCTGATGCCTAACGTTGAGCATGTCGGCATATCAAGGAGGATAGAGGACGAAAAAGAGAGGTTGCGGTTAAAGTCAATTGTCGAGACTATAAAGCCTAAAGGCTACGGGCTCATTATCAGAACCGCAAGCGAGGGGTGCAGCGAAGAAGAGCTCCAAAAAGACCTCGAGTTTCTTATCTTGATATGGGAAAACATTCAGAGGAAAAAAGATAAGGTAACAGCGCCCGCGCTTCTTTACAGCGACCTTGACCTTGTGTTCAGAAGCATCCGGGATTTATTGACCCAGAATGTTGAAAGGCTTGTAATTGATTCTGCTGAGGAATATGAGAAGATCAAGGAGTTCGTTAAGACTTATTTCCCGAAATTACTCGACAAGATAGTGCTCTACGAAGGGCAGGAGCCGATATTTGATGCCTTCGGCATAGAACTGGACATCTCCAGGGCGCTCGGCAGAAAGGTCTGGCTTAAATCAGGCGGGTATATCGTCATTGATCAGATTGAGGCCATGACCGTCATAGATGTAAATACGGGGAAATTTGTAGGCAAGGAAGGGCTTGAAGACACAATACTTAAAACAAATCTTGAGGCTGTAAAAGAGATTGCATATCAGATAAGGCTCAGGAACCTCGGCGGGATAATAATAATAGACTTCATTGATATGGAGAAACATGAAAACAGGGAAAAGGTGTTTAATGCCTTTACAGATGCCATGAAAAAAGACAGGGCAAAAAATACCATCTTCCATATATCGGAACTCGGGCTCATACAGATGACCAGGAAGCGCGTAAGGGAGAGCCTCGGCAGGATCCTCTGCGAGCCGTGTCCTTATTGCGAGGCAAAAGGTTTTGTCAAATCCCCTCGCACCCTTTGTTATGAGATATTCAGAAAGATAACCAAGCTTGCCAAGCACGGCAGCGAGAAAATAATAGTTACCGCGCACCCTTCTGTTGCAGAGCTTCTTTCCGACGAGGAAAGGCTCGGACTGGAAGAGATAGAGAACCGCTACGGCATAAAGGTCATAATAAAAGAAAGCATTCACCTTCATCAGGAGAATTACGAGATAACGTCGCTCTGATTTTAACACCAGCACTATAAATGCAGGCATCTTTATCTGTAACAACAGGAGGGAATAATCTTTTCGCTCATTCTCGGGCTTTGCCCTCCGAGGAATTTTACCTCTTTATTTATCTGGATAAAACAAACTGTCGGAATATCGGCAAAATAAAACCGCTCAAAGACAAATTCCCTCCTATTTCTTAAATGAACCTGAAATTTTAGAGACAATATAAGTTAAAATATTACTCTATGAAAGACGCCAAATTATCATCTCTTATAAATATTCTGAAAAAAATGGGAAGCGCCGTGCTTGCCTATTCAGGAGGTGTTGACAGCACCCTTTTGCTTAAGGCTATTCAGCTTTCAGGCATAAAGGCCTTGGCAGTGACGGCGGTCTCGGAGACAATGCCTAAGGATGACCTTCTGAATGCGAAAAAGATGGCAAAGGAAATCGGCGTTGAGCATAAGGTTATAAAAACAACGGAGCTTAAAAACAAAAATTTTCTAAAGAATCCGGCTAACAGATGTTTTTACTGCAAGGATGAGCTGTTCGGAAAACTGAGGAAGATTGCCGATAAGGAGGGGTATAAATTCATCATTGACGGGAGCAACCTCGATGACGTGGCCGACTGGAGGCCGGGAAGAAAGGCTGCCCTGAAACGAGGTGTAATGAGCCCTTTGATAGAGGCAGGGCTTGGCAAAGAAAATATACGAAAGCTATCACTCAGGCTCAAGCTCCCTACGTGGGACAAACCCTCTTCGCCATGCCTCGCATCAAGGTTTCCTTATGGAGAGGAAATAACAGGCAAGGCCTTGAGACAGGTGGCAGGTGCGGAGAAGTTTTTGAAATCTATCGGGTTCATAGAGTTTCGTGTCCGGCATCATGGAGATCTTGCAAGGATTGAACTCAGAGAAAATGATTTTAAAAAATTGGTCTTGCCGGGTATTAGAAGCGCGGTTATAGGAAAATTAAAATCCCTTGGATATAAATTCATTTCTCTGGACCTCGAGGCCTTCAGGAGCGGAAGAATGAACGAAGGGCTGAATAAAAAAATCCGGTTTGCTGAGGGGAATAAAGCGAGACAGGCCTGATGAAGAACGAGGCATATCTTAAAGACCTTGAAAAATGCGTCAGGTGCGGAAGCTGCAAGGCTTACTGCCCGACATATGATGAAAACGAAACAGAAGCCATGGGAGCAAGGGGCAGGCTTACCCTGCTAAGGGAGCTTATGCTCCACAGGTTAAAGCCGACGCCACTGCTGAACGATAGGATATTCAGCTGCATTCTATGCGGGGCGTGCGCAGGCCTTTGCCCGAGTAATGTTGATATAACAGAGGATATATACAAGGGCAGATGCATCCTTAGACAAAACGATAAAAAAAGACGGTATTTAGGGAATCTTGCGAAGTTCTTTGTACAGAGACCGGATCTGGCTTTCAGAATATCTCAGGTATTGCAGTATATACTATTTCCATATCTGTCAAAAAAAGGGTTTATCCCTGCCGGCTTCAACCTCCCTGCCGCTCCGTTCAAGGACGGGCAGCAGGTTTACAAAGTCTCGAAGCCGAGGGGACGGGTGGCAATATTCACGGGGTGCAGCATAAACTTTCTGTATCCCCACCTTGGGATGTCTTTAATAAATATACTCCTTAAGGCCGGCTATGAAGTTGTGGTCCCCAGCGGTGAGGTATGCTGCGGTATGCCGCTCAGGACGCTCGGCATGGAGGATGAGGCAAGGGAGCATGCCAAAAAAAATGTGAGGATCTTCGGCAAATTAAAGGTCGAGGCTGTTCTGAGTCTTTGCCCGACATGTGTCCTTGCAATAAAAAATCAATATCCTAAAATGATCGGAAAAGGTATCAGCGCTGCAAAGGATGTATCGAGTTTTTTGCTCGACAAATTAGACCTCCATCAATTATCCCTTATTGCCAAGCGCCCTGCTACTGTAACTTATCATGACCCGTGTCATCTTATATACGGGCTCGGCATAAAAAATCAGCCGCGGGAACTGCTTAAGACAATCGGCGTTAATGTAATCGAAAAAAAGCAGGAAGGATGCTGTGGTTTTGGAGGGCTCTTTAGCCTTTCATACAGGGATATTTCAAACAACCTGCTGCAAAAGCAGATTAAAAGCCACTCGGAAACAGGCGCCGGAACTATTGTGACGGCATGCCCCGGGTGCATGATGCAGTTAAGCAAGGCAAGCAAGGATAAGCCGGTTTTTCATATTATTGAACTTCTTGAAGAGGCATATTGCGGCAGCAATGAGTTATAATAAAAGCTGAATTGTTCAGTCTTGCCTATTCAGGCCCTAGGCGGGCAATTTTAAATTTACAAAGGGGAGCAGGTATGAAATTTTTTATTGACACGGCAAATGTTGCAGAGATCAGAAAGGCATGGGAAGTCGGCGTTATTGACGGCGTTACAACAAACCCGTCGCTCGTATCAAAAGAAGGCAAGGACCCTATCGAACTCTTGAAGGAGATATGCAGTATTGTTGACGGCCCTGTCAGCGCTGAGGCAGTAAGCCTTAAGTCGGACGAAATGGTAAAAGAGGGAGAATCGCTCGCAAAGATACACAAAAATATCGTTGTTAAAATTCCGATGACAGAAGACGGCCTGAGGGCGACAAAAAAACTCTCCGGCATGGGCATAAAGACAAACGTCACTCTAGTTTTTTCCCCGAGCCAGGCATTGCTTGCCGCAAAGGCAGGCGCAACTTATGTCAGCCCGTTTGTCGGAAGGCTCGATGACATAAGCCATTACGGGATGGGTTTAATACAGGAGATAATGACAATCTATGAAAATTATGCGTTCGATACACAGATCATAGTCGCAAGCATAAGAAATCCATTGCATGTCGTCGAGGCAGCCAAGATGGGCGCTCACGTTGCAACAATTCCATATTCCGTGATAGTTCAGCTCACAAAACATCCGCTCACCGATATCGGGATCGAGAAGTTCCTGAAGGACTGGGAAAAGGTTCCGAAGAAATAATTGAGAAGGCGGGGCAATAGCCCCGCCTTAATCATAAAACCTATT
>SCSY01000399.1 GCA_004298625.1 Nitrospirota bacterium
CAAACTGCTGCTGCCCTTCAACCTGCTGCGCGGCTTCAGCCAGGCGTGGTCGCAGCTCAAGCGCGTCCGGCCCGACGTGGTGCTGGGTATGGGCGGCTATGTCAGCTTTCCGGGCGGCATGATGGCGTCGCTGCGCGGCATTCCGCTGCTACTGCACGAACAGAATTCGGTGGCCGGGCTGGCCAATCGGGTGTTGGCCGGCGTTGCCGACCGGGTGCTGACCGGCTTTCCCGGGGTACTGAGAAAAGGCCAGTGGGTGGGCAATCCGGTGCGCCCGGAAATCGCCGCCTTGCCAGCGCCGACTCTTCGCTACGCGCAGCGCGAGGGACCCTTGCAGGTGCTGGTAATCGGCGGCAGCCTGGGCGCACAGGCCTTGAACGAAGTCTTGCCGCAGGCCCTCGCCCTGATTCCGGAAAACGAGCGACCCGCGGTGGTCCATCAGGCAGGCGAGAAACATCTATCCATGCTGACAAGCCTCTACCTCTCGAACGGCGTCAAGGCCAATTGCGTGGCCTTCATCAAGGACATGGCCGGCGCCTACGACTGGGCCGATCTGGTGATCTGTCGCGCCGGCGCCTTGACCGTGGCGGAGCTTGCTGCCGCTGGCGTCGCCAGCCTGCTGGTGCCTTTCCCGCACGCGGTGGACGACCACCAGACTTCCAATGCGCGTTTTCTCAGTTCGGCCGGCGCCGCGATCCTGCTGCCGCAGGACCAGCTGACGCCGGAACGCCTGGCCGAGATCAGGGGACTGTCGCGTCACCAGCTCGCACAGATGGCCGAAAAGGCACACGCCCTGGCACGGCCGGAAGCCGCGGCGGCCGTGGCGCAGGCTTGTGCGGAGCTCGCCAAATGAAAGGCACGCCATGAAACATAAAGTCAAACGGATCCATTTTGTTGGCATCGGCGGTTCCGGCATGTCGGGCATTGCCGAGGTGCTGGCCAACCAGGGCTACGAGGTCAGCGGCTCCGATCTGGGCGACAGTGCGACGACGCGGCGCCTGGCGGCGCAGGGTATCCGCATTGCGATCGGACACAGCGCGCAGAACGTTGCAACGGCCGATGCGGTGGTGGTATCGACCGCGGTGCGCGAAGACAACCCGGAAGTGCTCATGGCGCGCGAACGCCGCGTGCCGGTGGTGCCGCGGGCGCAGATGCTGGCGGAGCTGATGCGCATCAAGCAGGGCATCGCGATTGCCGGTACCCACGGCAAGACGACGACCACCAGCCTGGTTGCCAGTTGCCTGGCCGAAGGCGGGTTCGATCCCACGTTCGTCATCGGCGGGCGGCTGAATTCGGCGGGAGCCAATGCCAAGCTGGGCAGCGGC
>SCSY01000227.1 GCA_004298625.1 Nitrospirota bacterium
TGGATATTTTTTATAAATATTCCAATCGGCATTGTTTCAATTTTGATGGTGATGTTCTTTATAATTGATCCACCTTACATGAAAAAGATGAAGATGAAGATAGACTACTGGGGGCTTGCGTTTCTTGCAATAGGGCTTGGATGTCTCCAGATAGTGCTGGACAAGGGACAGGCAGAGGACTGGTTTTCATCGGGTTTTATAACGTGGATGAGCATAATATCCGCGGCATCTCTTATGCTTTTTATAATTATTGAATTTTTTGCAGAGCATCCGATAGTCAATCTCAAGACATTTAAAAACCTGTCGTTTACAACCGGGAATCTTGTGATGTTTTTCGCTTTTTTCAATCTGTTCGGCAGTATTGTATTGCTTCCGATATACCTCCAGACACTTATGGGATATAACGCAACTCTCGCAGGGATGGTGCTTGGGCCCGGAGGTATCGCGACCCTCATTGCAATGCCGATAGCAGGAAGGCTTGTGACAAAGGTGAACCCGAAAATATTACTCGGTTCCGGCATACTGATAGCCGCTTATTCCACCCATCTGATGGCGCAATTTAACCTCTCGGCGGATTTCGCCACTATCATCTGGCCGAGGGTTGTGCTTGGAGTAGGCATGGGATTTCTTTTTATCCCGCTCACGACCATGACCATGTCGGGCGTTAAAAAAGAAGACATGGCAAACGCCTCGGGAATTTATAACCTCCTGAGGAACCTCGGAGGCAGTTTCGGAGTTGCATTTATTACCACAATGATTGCAAGGCGCGCGCAGTTTCATCAGGTTCGTCTTGTGGAACACCTGACGCCGTTTGATCCGAACTATCAGATGGCGGCAGCCAACGCTACGAGCTTGTTGCAGTCCAGGGGCATCCCCGCCGCTGCCTCGCAGCAGGGAGGGCTGAACGCTATCTACGGACAGTTTCTGAGACAGGCGTCAATGCTCTCATTTAATGATGTTTTTTATCTGCTGAGCATGTTTCTGATTTTTATCCTTCCGCTTGTTTTCCTGATGAAAAAAAACAGGGGTGAGGCGCGGGCAGAGATGCATTGATAATGGGATTATGGCTTATCACAGGAATTCTTTTTCATGATGACAACCGCGATTGTAACCTTTAAAAGGACCCTCTGAAACAAAGTACCTGCCGGTAACGCAAATTTTCAAAAATTGGCTGTTGACATATCTGGAGGATGTATTCTAAGATGTATCTGAATACATAGATTGGAGATGTATATGGGAAAGACAACAGTTCTGATAGACGAACAGCTTATGAGAGACGCCCTCCATGCAACGCATCTTAAAACCAAGAAAGATGTAATAGAGAAGGGCCTTAGGGAGTTGCTCAGGAGGAAAAACCGCGAACTTCTGAAGCAGGACCTCGGCACATTCGATATTGACCTTTCTCTGGATGAGTTGAAGAAGAAGAGGGCGGGGAAATAGGATGGTTCTTATTGATACCTCCGCATGGGTGTTTGCCCTTAAAAAGAACTTCCACCCGTTAATAAAAGAGAGAATAGGGGAAATTCTCTCTGAAAGCGATGTCGCAATCAACGGGATTATAGAACTCGAGCTGCTGGGCGGCGCGAAAACCGAGCAGGAATATAAAAGGCTCAAGAGCAGGCTTGACGCGCTTTATTACATCGAAGCCGACAAATCCCTGTGGGACAGTTCGTCAAAGCTCGCTTTTGATTTAAGAAGAAAAGGCGTAAGCGTACCTTACACCGATATTTTTATAGCAGCCTCCGCCATACAGGAAAAAGCTATTCTCCTTCATGCTGATTCTCATTTCGACAACATATCGAGGCATTCGGATTTGAAAGCAGAAAGCCTTGAGGCGTATATAAAATAAACATACCCCCTTTGAAGCCGTCATTCCCGCAGTCTGTTGAGCGGGAATCCAGTATCTTTGTCCCTGAGCTTTTGCCGTGTCTTACTTTCTCTCGCCTTCCGCGCTATGGACTTCGGCGCTATTGCACAATTCAATTGAAAGGCTATATAATTTTGCTATGAAATAGGCTCTCTGACCGCGTTCTTTTTTGCGGAGATGGAGAAGGTAGGGGAAGATTTTGAATGTGGCTAAAGATAAATGCATGAATGCAAGACCTGACCCCAAGTCTGCTGTTTAGAGAGATGCGCGATGGAATTACCACAATTCCTTTTCTTATCGGCGAGAGGGTTGCGGTTATCAAAGACGTGCCGGCAGAAATCTGCTCGGAATGCGGTGAAGCATATATGAAAAGCAGCGTGGTGGACAGGATTGAATCTGTCCTTGACAGGCTGGAAGAACTGCATTCTGAAATGTCAGTTGTCCATTATGAGGCAGCATAAAAGGGAAAGATTTCAGAAGAGGGCAGGATAAGATTTTGAAGGAAGCGGTTGGCTGATGTGAAATGGCCCTAAAAGCTAAATGCATGAATGCAAGACCCTCTTTTTTCTCCTATGTAAATGTGCCGCCATTACCAGCGCTATTGAATTTAATTTTAAACTTAAGCTAACATTAACGAATCACATGGGACATATTAGTACCAATACAGTTTTTCATTTTACTATCCGGACTAATTTATTGGGGATACTAAAAGATAACTTCCTCCCGAAATATAGCACTGAAACAGTTCATTTGTTTGGTGCTGCTTCCGTTGAAATCGCCATTCCCATGATATCTTTTTGCGACATACCACTTTCTCAGATAAAAGAACATGTCCAAGATTATGGTTCTTACGGAATAGGCATGACTAAGTCATGGGCTTTTAAAAGTGGGTTGAATCCAGTAATCTATCTTAAAAAAAACTCAGTGCTGTCGAACCAATTTAAAAATATTTTTTCGTCTAAAGAATTTAACAAAGAAGTTTCCAAGACACTTGAACGATGTGTCCCTTCATCACAAGAAGTAACATTAGACACAGGAATAAATATGTTACCACCTATTTTACTCTCTTTTTTTAGTCTTATTAATTCGTTGTGTTATGTAAAGGAATATGAGGGCTTTTCAACAAAAAGTAAAAGGAAAAAAGTATTTTATAACGAAAGAGAATGGCGATACGTTCCATATTCACAAGAAACGATGGGATATTTGCTCCAACCCAAGCCTGCTCTTGATACGCAGGAAAAAATAATGGCGGCTAACTCAAAAATCAAAAATGCGAAACTTAATTTCATCCCTACCGATATTAACTACATAATAGTAAAAAAAGACATCGAAATCTTAGAGATGATAAAGGAACTCGAAAAAATAAGAGGTTCTAAATATTCGGCCGACACGATTAAAAGATTAACATCGAGAATAATTACATACGAGCAAATAAAAAATGATTTTTAGGAAAGTGTGCGGGCCACAAAAATAAAGATGAAACGGGTCAAACCTAAAGAATACATTTTGTAACGAAATACTGTATTGCCGCAGGAAAATAGTTCAATAGTCAAAACTGCAAAAGCCTGCAAGCCCAATCGCCGCTTCTCCCCGGCGAACCCGGAGGGACGCGGGTCTTTGATTTTGGCGGCATCTGCTTTTATGTTAAAATGAGTGCATGGAGAAGATTTCTACTATCTGTCCTTATTGCGGATGCGGATGCGGTCTCTATCTCCATGTCGAAGATAACAATATTGTCGGAGTCTCTCCACTAAGGCATCATCCTGTAAACAAGGGTTCTCTCTGCGTGAAGGGATGGAATTCCTTTGAGTTCGTACAGCATCCCGAACGGCTTAGATACCCGATGGTAAAAGAAAACGGGGCCTTCAAAAAAACATCGTGGGATGAGGTCATAAGCCTTGTAGCCGGAAGGTTTTCGGAGATCAAAGAAAAATACGGCCCTGATTCGATAGCATTGCTCAGTTCCGCCAAGTGCACCAATGAAGAGAATTTTGTGCTCATGAAGTTTGCCAGGGCAGTTCTCGGCACTAACAATATTGACCACTGCGCCCGTCTCTGACACAGCACAACCGTGGCCGGTCTGGCCTCTGCATTCGGTTCAGGGGCCATGACAAATTCAATAGATGAGATAGATAATGCGAGGGTCCTCTTTGTCATAGGTTCAAATACAACCGAGCAGCACCCGATGATAGGCATGCATATGCTCGACGCCGTTGATAAGGGAGCGACTCTCATTGTCGCGGATCCGAGGCAGACACAGATTGCAAAATTTGCACATATACACTTGAGGCAGAAAAGCGGCACTGATGTGGCGTTGCTTAACGGCATTATGAATGTAATCATCTCCGAAGGTCTGGTTGATATTAATTTCGTAAAGAGAAGGACTGAAAATTTTGATGAATTTGAAAAGATAGTGTCTGGGTATTCGCCTGAAGTTGCCGAAAAAATAACAGGCGTTCCAGCCGATGAAATAAAAAGAGTTGCAAGGCTTTACGCAACGGAAAAAAGGGCGATGCTTTTTTATTCCATGGGTATTACGCAGCATGTTACAGGTGTTGATAATGTGCGCTCATGCGCCAACCTTGTTATGCTCACTGCCCACATAGGTCAACCCATGACCGGGCTTAATCCTTTGCGAGGGCAGAATAATGTGCAGGGCGCATGCGATATGGGAGCCTTGCCTGAAGTGTATTCCGGTTATCAAAAGGTATCCGATGCTAAGGCGCGCAGAAAATTTGAAAACGCATGGGGGAGAAAACTTCCTGCCAAACCCGGTCTGACCCTTACCGAGATGTTTGATGGAGCCTTAAACGGAAAGATCAGGGCAATGTTTGTTATGGGGGAAAACCCGATTGTTTCCGACCCCGGCGCAACTCATATCAGAGAGGCCGTTAAAAAACTTGATTTCCTTGTTGTGCAGGACATATTCATGTCTGATACAGCCGAGCTTGCGGATGTTGTGCTTCCTGCCGTCAGTTTTGCGGAAAAGGAAGGGACTTTTACAAACACGGAAAGAAGGGTGCAGAAGCTCAGAAAGGCCATTCGTCCGATGTACGGCGCCATGCCGGACTGGAAAATTATAGCCGAGCTTTCAAAGAAGATGGGATATGACATGGGTTACAGGGCCACTCATGAAATAATGGAGGAGGCAGCCCTGCTGACGCCTTCTTATGGAGGGATACTCCACCACAGGCTCGATGATTTCGGACTTCAGTGGCCGTGTCCCGATACAAACCACACTGGCACGCCATTCCTTCACAGGAAAAAATTTACTAAAGGGCTTGGGACGTTTAACCCGATTGATTTTGTTCCGCCTGCGGAGTCTGCGGATGATGAGTACCCGTTTATTCTCACAACAGGGAGGATATATTTCCGGTATCATACTGCAACTATGTGCGGCAGGACTTCAACCCTAAAGAGGGAGGAACCCGAATGCTTTGTTGAAATAAATCATAAAGACGCCGCGAAACTTGGGATAAGAAATAACAACAAGGTAAGAGTTTCATCAAGGCGCGGGGAGATAGTTGTCAATGCGTTGGTTACTGATAAAACACCTGAGGGGATTGTCTTTATCCCGTTCCATTTCCGCGAAGCAGCAGTTAATTTAATAACGAATACTGCAGTGGACCCTGTTGCAAAGATCCCCGAATTTAAGGTATGCGCTGTAAAGATCGTTCCTTTGCTCCCGAAACCCGGAATGAGACAGACAGTTCTTTACGATAAAAAAAATGATATAAAAATTCTGTTGGACCTTTATGAAGAGTCTGAGGCTGAATATGAAGGGTGATTTTGTATTAAGCAAGGCGCATCTTTCATACTGGCTGAGACAGCTCCGGAAGGAATTCGACCTGATAGCTCCTCTGAGGTCTGTTGGTAGTGATATAATCTTAAACTCAGTTTCGAATATACATGAGATAGCGCTTGATTGCCCTGCAAACATTCCCTCTCCGAAAGAATTTATATTCCCGCAAAAAGAAGAGATGTTTAAATTCTCTGATAAGGGAGTTGATACCTTAAACGACAGCAGAAAAAGAGTCATTTTCGGAGTAAGATCCTGTGATATGTCGGCAGTAGCTTTGCTGGACAGATTCTACGGAGGGTTGTTTGAAGACGGTTTCTACATGAGCAGAAGAAGAAATACATTTTTTATATCCATAGCGTGTAATAATCCCGACCCGACGTGTTTTTGCACAGGACTTGGGACAGGGCCGTATCTCAAATCCGGTTTTGATATTCAACTTACCGACCTCGGAGACAGGTATCTCGTGCAGATGGATTCAAAGGAGGGGCGGTCACTGGTAAAAAATTTCAGGCATCTCTTCCAGATGCCCAGGAAGGCAGACTATGACGACCAGTATGAGGCGAACCTCAGTTCCCAGTCTAAATTTGAAAAGAGGATAACACTCGAAAATGTCAGGCAGAAGATATTGGCAGGGAAGGTTGATGATTCTTTCTGGGAATCTGTTGCTCTCAGGTGTTTTGAATGCGGAGGCTGTGTCTATGAGTGCCCGCTCTGCACTTGTTTTAATGTTATTGACTGGAAGGAGACGCCTGACAAGGGCGTGAGGATGCGTTTATGGGACACGTGCATGTTCAAGGGGTTCACGAAGATGGCGGGAAATATTCTGCCTGCTGAAAAAAAGATTATGCGTACAAAACGCTGGTATTTTCATAAGCTCCTGTATTATCCTGAGCAGTTCGGCAAGTTCGGCTGCGTGGGATGCGGCAGGTGCACGATAACCTGTCCCGGCAGGATTGATATGGCGACAATTGCAAATAAACTGGATTAATAAATGAAAATTGGATTTCTGACAGGCAATAGTAATTTCGCTCATTCTCGCTGCGCTCCGAGGATTTTGCCTCACAACCCCCTTAAATCCCCCTTAACAAAGGGGGACTTAGGGGGTTGTTGGACTATCGGCAAAATAAACCGCTCAACCACTATTGCCTGTCCATATTTATGGGCGTGTTATGACTAAAACTAAAACCTTAAAAAATCACAAAGAAATTTATCTGCCGCAAAAAGTAAAAATACTTGATGTGGTTGATATGACTTCGGATGTAAAGCTTTACAAACTTGAACAGCCCAAGGGTTTTTTTTATAGTCCTGGCCAGTTTCTCATGGCCTCTGTATGGGGTGCGGGTGAAGTTCCCATCTCGATTACATCGTCATCCGAACTCCATGACGATATAGAACTCTGTGTAAGAAAGGTTGGGGCTGTCACTTCCGCATTGCACGAGTTGAAGGCTGGCGATTATATGGGCATTCGCGGCCCGCTTGGAAACGGGTTTCACTTTGAAGAGGCATACGGGAAGGATATACTTTTTGTTGCAGGAGGGATAGGTATTGCGCCTTTAAGGTCATTGATTAATCTTGTTATAAGTCAAAAGAAAAAATTCGGAGAGATTGCGTTGGTTTACGGGTCGAGAAATCCTTCAGAGGTGCTGTTTGTCCCGCAGCTTTTGGACTGGAAAAAAGAGGGGATAAGGACTACCATAACGGTTGATGTGAAGAATGCGGAATGCGAATATTGCACGGGGATTGTGACCGAGCATCTCACCAGACAAAAGATTTCCTTTAAGACAGGGCATTCATATATATGCGGGCCTCATGTTATGCTAAAGGCCGTGATGAGGGACCTTTCATTAATGGGCATGTCTCAGGACAATATCATTACGACTATGGAGGCGCACATGAAGTGCGGCGTAGGCAAATGCGGCCACTGCTATGCTGACGGAAAATACATCTGTACAGACGGCCCGGTCTTTTCTTATAGTGAGATAAAGCAATACAATCTTCTTAACAGTCCCTGACAGTGTTTGTAATATTTTCCAAGGATTATTAATGAAAAATACTTTTGTTGAAAAACGTTATTCAGAGGCTACGAGAAAGCTCCATCTGCCCTGTCCGCATGGCGGAGAGACAGGGATCAATATTCACGTGGTGCTGAAAAATGGCGTCTGCTACCGCTCGGAACGCTGCATGGTCATCAAATGCAAATATAACCGCATTCAGTCGGATGTAAAGTCATTGCTTTCGCTGGTGTGGTAGCTGGCTGGGTCTGCTCATGAATCTTAAAAAACTTATTGATATTATGGCTGCGCTCAGGGGTGAGAACGGCTGTCCGTGGGACCGGGAGCAGACAAGCGATTCGCTTAAACCTTTTCTCGTTGAAGAGACATATGAGGTTCTTGAGGCCCTGGATGAGAAAGACCCTGAGAAGATCAAGGAAGAGCTTGGAGACCTTCTTTTCCAGATTGTATTTCACTGCCGGATTGCAGAGGAAAGAAAAGAATTCGATATGTCTGATGTAATAGAAACAATCAGCGACAAGATGCTCAGAAGACATCCTCATGTATTCGGGAAAACAAAGTTTAAGAGCAGGGAGCATTTCCGTAAATACTGGGATGAGGAGAAAAAAAGAGAGGGCAAGAAAAGGGAATC
>SCSY01000228.1 GCA_004298625.1 Nitrospirota bacterium
ATGGAGGAAAAAAGACATTTTCCGCCGTCAAAGGAATTCAGCAAGAGATCTCATATCAAAAGCCTGGAAGAATACGAGAAGATATACAAAAGATCAATTGAAGACCCTGAGGGTTTCTGGGCAGAGATGGCGGAACAGAACCTTATATGGTTCAGGAAATGGGACAAGGTTCTTGAATATAATTTTGAAAAACCGGAAATCAAATGGTTTCAGGGAGGAAAGCTCAATGTCTCATATAACTGCCTTGACAGATTTGTAGATACCCCTACAAGGAATAAGGCTGCAATAATATGGGAAGCGGATGACGGCAGCTACACGACATACACTTATCAGCAGCTTTATTATGAGGTGAACAGGTTTGCCAACGTCCTGAAAAAACATGGAATAAAAAAGGGCGACAGAATAACAATTTATCTGCCCATGATACCCGAACTTGCCGTTTCGATGCTCGCCTGCGCAAGGATAGGAGCAATCCACAGCATTGTATTCGGCGGGTTCAGCGCCCAGGCGTTGAGGGACCGGATTCAGGACTGCAAGTCTAAGCTTGTGATCACAGCCGACAAAGGCGTGAGGGGCGGAAGGATGGTGGCGCTTAAGGCAAATGCAGATGAGGCGCTTCATGAATGCCCGACAGTTGAAAAAATGATAGTTGTAAAAAGAGTTGACGGCATAGACATGGAACCCAGTAGGGATTTATGGTGGCATGAAGAAATGGCCGCTTCTGATATTACAAACTACTGCGAGCCTGAACAGATGGACGCCGAAGACCCGCTCTTTATACTCTATACCTCCGGCTCTACAGGAAAGCCCAAGGGAGTTCTGCATACAACGGGCGGCTATCTGCTTTTCACCAATCTCACATTCAGATGGATATTCGATTACCGTCCTGAAGACATACATTTCTGCACGGCGGATATCGGATGGGTTACAGGCCACAGTTATATCGTATACGGGCCTCTCTCAGCCGGAGCAACAAGCCTTATGTTTGAGGGAATACCAACATATCCAAGTCCAGGAAGGTTTTGGGATATAGTTGAAAAACACAGGATAAATATATTCTATACAGCGCCCACAGCCATAAGGGCCTTAATGAGAGAGGGAGAAAGCTGGGTTGCAAAGCATGACCTGTCTTCTCTCAGGGTTCTCGGCACTGTCGGCGAGCCTATAAATCCCGAGGCATGGATGTGGTATTACAAGAATATAGGAAAAAGCAACCTCCCCATAGTTGACACCTGGTGGCAGACAGAGACAGGAGGGATACTGATAACTCCTCTGCCGGGCGCAATGACGTTAAAGCCGGGCTCGGCAAACAGGCCTTTCCCGGGCGTAGTTCCAAAAGTCCTGAAAGAAGACGGCACACCTGCCGGGGTCAATGAAGGAGGCTATCTTGTTATAGAAAAACCCTGGCCCGGAATGTTCAGAGGCACTTATGGCGACCCTGAAAACAAGCGTATAAAAGAGGTCTATTTTTCGAGATTTCCCGGCAAATACTTAACCGGCGACGGCGCAAGGGTAGACGAAGACGGGGATTACTGGCTTATGGGAAGGATTGACGATGTCATTAATATTTCAGGCCACAGGCTTGGAACCGCAGAAGTGGAATCGGCGCTCGTAAGCCATGAGGCTGTTGCAGAGGCAGCTGTTGTCGGATTTCCGCATGAGATAAAAGGAGAGGGCATATACTGTTATGTGACGGTAAAGGAAGGCGTACAGCCATCGGATGATCTCAAAAAAATTCTTACAGGTCATGTCAGGAGCGTTATAGGTCCTATTGCAACTCCCGACAAGCTCCAGTTTGCTCCAGGACTTCCGAAGACAAGAAGCGGAAAGATAATGAGAAGAATACTCAGAAAGATTGCGCACGGCCAGACAGAAGACCTTGGAGACACGTCAACCCTTGCAGATCCGTCTGTCGTTGATAGTCTGGTGAAGGGAAAGCTGTAAACTATTTTATCAGGCAGGGCAATTGGTGTTTGACTACAACAAGCTTTAAAGTTTAAACTATTTATTCCACTTAAATTTTAGGAGGTTTTCCATGTTAAAAAGATATTTATTAGCGCCAGGCCCGACGCCTGTTCCGCCGGAGGCGCTCTTGGCAATGGCAATGCCGATAATTCATCACAGGTCTCCGGATTTTCTCCCTGTGCTTGATTCAGCCAAAAAAGGACTTCAATGGTTATGCCAGACAAAAAACGACGTCCTCATCATCTGCTCTACAGGCACAGGAGGGATGGTCGGCTCAGTTAATAATTTCTTCAGCCCCGGAGATAAAGCCCTCGTAATAAATGCAGGGAACTTCGGAGAGAGATGGACAAAGATATGCAAGGCATATAACCTTTCGGTTGAAGAGCTTAAATATGACTGGGGATATGCAGTAAAACCAGAGGATGTTGAGAAGGCGCTCAAAAAAGATCCTTCGATAAAGGGAGTCTTTGTTCAGGCATCAGAGACCTCAACAGGCGTTTATCATGACATTAAGGCATTGGCCTCTATAGTTAAGAAGCATGAGAACACCATCTTTGTTGTTGATGCCATCTCGGCTTTAGTTGCGCATGACCTTAAGATGGACGAGTGGGGAATTGATGTCTTGATAGGAGGCTCTCAGAAAGGGCTTATGCTTCCTCCGGGACTCGCATTCATAGGCGTGAGCGAGAAGGCATGGAAGTTTGCGGAGACTTCTAAGTCCCCCAAGTTCTATTTTAATTTCACTGCCGAGAGAAAGAAACTCAAAGACAACCAGACCAACTTTACATCTCCGGTTACCCTTATTATCGGACTGAATGAGTGCATCAAGATGCTCCAGGCAGAGGGGCTTGAGAATGCATTCAGGAGACATGAAAAATTAGCGCACGCAACAAGGGAGGCTGTAAAGGCGCTCGGGCTTGAGATGTTCACAAAGGAATCTCCCTCAAACTCCGTTACCGCGATAGCTGCTCCAAAGGGCCTTGACGGTCAGGAGATTTACAAGAACCTCAGGGTTAAATACGGCATTACGGCAGCAGGCGGGCAGGGGCATGCAAAGGGGAAGATATTCCGTATAGCGCATCTCGGATATGCCGATACATTCGATACCATAACCGCGATCGCAGGCGTTGAGATGACATTAAAGGGAATGGGTTATCCCGTCAAGCTTGGAACAGGCGTTGCGGTTGCAGAAGAATTGCTGATGAAGTAATACGGATGGAAAGATCATCTGATATTTAAAGCTCTCCGGTATTTTATTTTTCAGGCATCAGTGATAATATAGGCTCGTATGTCGCTGAAGAAAAAAATAATTCTCAGCTTTCTTATAAGCTCGATAATCATAGCAATCCTTGCTATGTCCTCGTATATCAATTTTGTAGAGGTCAGGAAAGAGATAAGATATCTTGAACTGTCCGACACCATAAGAAGCAAATCCCTGCAACTCAGGAGACATGAAAAAAACTTTTTCCTCTACGGAGACATCACGGAGCTTGAAAATGTATATGATTATATAAAGCAGCTTAAGGTTGTCATTGGGCAGAACAGGCCTCTTTATAATTCAGGGAAACTTCTCAGCCTTGAAAATAAGATAGATGAATACGCGCAAGGCTTTAACAGGATAGAACTTATTTTTTGGGACTTTCACCGGGAATTCGATAAAGTTAAGCCGTCATATAAGCAATACTCAGTTTTTTCCAAACTTATCGAATCAACAATCCTCGAGCGTCCTCTGGTTAACGCAGAGGTATTGGAGAAGTCATTTTCTTTAAAACCCGGCAGTCCGGCGGTTGAAAGCCTTAAAAAATTAAATACAGAGATTATTGCTCTCAGGAAAGACGGAGAAGAGATTTTGATTCTCTCTAAAGACCTGGATAAATCAGCAAGGGAGAAGGTGGAAAAGGTCATTGGTTTGTCTCAGACGGCAGTATTGGTTTTGATCCCTCTGTTCCTCTTTGTAGGCCTGAGCGCTCTTTTTTTTATCGGCCACAGCATCGTAAGGCGCCTGAAATTATTAACGGACGCTATCGAAAAAACAGGCAAGGGCGATTTTTCATCCCTGACAATTCCGGCGGAAGAAGATGAGGTAGGCGTATTAATCAATGCCTTCAATAAAATGGAAACAGACCTTATCAAGAGAGATGAGGAACTCAGCAGAAAAAATGAGGAGCTGCTTCAGGGCAAAAAACTTGCCTCCATAGGAACCCTTGCATCCGGAGTCGCTCACGAGCTTAACAATCCCCTTAATAATATATATCTCGCGGCGCAGGTTTTATCAAAGGAAATCGGAGAGGAAACATGTCCTGCAATAGTCAAGGAGACGGTTAAAGACATCTTTTCTCAAACCCTGAGGGTAAAAAGGATAGTCGGCGACCTCCTTGAATTTGCCAGAGAAAAACCGCCTGAACTTGACAAGATAAATATTGTGAGTGTAATAAACAACGTGCTCCGGCATATGACTGCTTTTGAGGAAATAGGCAATGTCAGGCATAGCATAGAATCTCCTGAAAATGTTGAAGTCCTTGCGGACCGGCATATGCTTGAGCAGGTATTTGTAAACCTTTTTATTAATGCTGTGGATGCAATGGAAGGCAACGGCGCGCTGGATATAGCGATAAAAACCGAAGACGCCTCTGTGCAGATTAAGGTTTCCGACACAGGCAAGGGCATCTTATCTAAAGATATGCCGAGCATTTTCGACCCGTTCTTTACGACAAAGGAAAAGGGCACCGGCTTGGGACTTGCAATCGTTTACAGTATAATAAAAAAGCATAACGGGAAGATAGAAGTGAAAAGCGAACCGTATAAGGGAACTGTCTTTACAATAACCTTGCCGGCAGTAAGGCGGTGATTAGTGACAGTGACAGTGTCGATTGCAGGGCTTCCTGATACTGACACTGAAAACTGATACTGACACTCAACAATGGGGGAATAATGGCTTTTAAGATATTGATTGCTGAAGACGAAGAGATAACATTAAAACATCTCAGCTATGCCCTGGAAAAAGAAGGCAATGCGGTAACCGGCGTAAAAAACGGGATAGATGCGTTAAAAATAATAGAAAAAGAAGAGTTTGATATCCTGATATCCGATATAAAGATGCCGGGAATAGACGGCCTGACGCTGCTTGCCGAGGTGAAAGATAAGCATCCGAACATAGAGGTAATCATAATAACGGGATTCGGGAGCATTGAATCAGCGGTTGAGGCCATGAAAAGGGGCGCGACCGATTATATAACCAAGCCGTTCAATCTGGATGAACTCAATCTCAAGATAAATAAGGTTCAGGAAAAAAAAAGATTAGAGAATGAGAATATAGCCCTTAAAGTTTCTCTCGGCCTTGATAAAGACGCGCCCTTCATAGCAAAGAGCAAGGTCATGAAAAGGCTGACCGATGTCATCAAAAGCATAACCAATTCCGACTGTAATGTGCTGCTCACAGGTGAAAGCGGCGTCGGGAAGGGCCTTGTCGCAAAGATTATCCATTATACCGGCGCAAGAAAAGACAGGTCTTTCCTTGCGCTGAATTGCGCAATCTTCACAGAGGAGCTTCTGGCAAGCGAATTATTCGGCCATGAAAGGGGAGCATTTACAGGAGCTGTTTCTTCCAAGCAGGGCCTTCTCGAGGTTGCCGATAAAGGCACGTTATTTCTTGATGAGATAGCAGAGATGCCCCCTAATCTCCAGGCAAAATTATTAAAAGTCATAGAGGACAAGGAATTCCTGAGAGTCGGCGGCACAAGGTCCATCAGGGTTGACGTGAGGATAATAGCCGCAACAAACCAGAACATAAAAGCCCTTTTATCCGAAGGAAAATTCAGGGAAGACTTATATTACAGGCTTAATGTTATGGATATTTACATCCCGCCTCTAAGGGAAAGGAAAGAGGACATTGCTCCTCTGGGCAAACATTTTCTCGAAAGACATTCCAAAAAGGCAAACAAGAAGATCGAAGGGTTCAGCAGGGAAGCGATGGACATGCTTATGTCATACGGCTTTCCCGGCAATGTAAGGGAACTGGAAAATATTATTGAAAGGGCGGTTATCCTGGAGAAGACGTCCCGCATCAGGCCGGAGACACTTCCGCAGAGCATAAAACTTTTTCAGATAGAAACCATAGACCCGAACAGAATAAAACCGATTGACGACCTGAACAGGGAATATGCGGAAAAGGTTCTTGAATTCGCAGAGGGAAATAAATCAAAGGCAGCAGAGCTTCTGGGTATTTCAAGGACGAGCCTGTGGAGGATATTGAAGAAGTAGGATTACATATTGTGGCCACAATTGTTGACACAATTTAACCTCGGTTGCTATAATGATTGCAGGAGGACAGAATGAAAGTAGCAACGGTAAGGGAATTCAGGGATAAGGCAACGCGTTACTTTAAAGACGAAGAACCTATTCTTGTTACAAGACACGGAAAGGTTACGGGTCTTTACCTGCCGATAGAACATCCTGAAAGCTTTCCTCTGGAACTCAGAAAAGAACTGCTTATCCGCCTCGGAGAATCCATAAGCCGCTCTTTGGCGAAAAAGGGGATAAGCGAGGAAAAACTTCTTGCAGGCTTTGACTCATTTAAGAAAACTCGCCGCAGACGCTAATGTAATCCTGTCTGCTGTTGCAGGCAAGGCAGCACTCCGTATATTCCTGATAGAAGAAATTGAGATAGTAACTTCTCAATTCAATATTGATGAGGCAAGAGAATATCTGGATGTTATTGCGGAGCAATACAGCCTCAGCGAAGTAATCCTTGAATCGCAGTTAAAGCTCCTCCCGCTGAAAATATATC
>SCSY01000229.1 GCA_004298625.1 Nitrospirota bacterium
TGTAACGGAAAGGGCGACCATAACAAATATGGGCGCGGAGCTTGGCGCAACCACCTCGCTTTTCCCGAGCGACGAGAGGACAAAGTTTTATCTCACCTCTGTAGGAAGAAAGAAAGACTGGACAGAGCTTAAGCCGGATAAAGACGCTGAGTATTCAGAGGCGATAGACCTCGACCTGGGCAAGATCGAACCGATGATAGCCCAGCCCCACAGTCCTGATAATGTTGTGGCTGTCAAGAGCCTCGCAGGAACAAAGGTTGATCAGGTATGTATCGGAAGCTGCACCAATTCCTCATATCAGGCTCTTAAGTCGGTTGCATTGGTCTTGAAGGGCAAGACTGTCGCGGAAGGCGTGAACCTTCTTATTAATCCCGGCTCGAAGCAGATATACCAGATGATATCGAAAGAAGGCCTGACGTCCACGATGATAGCAGCAGGGGCAAGAATCCTCGAGGCCTCATGCGGGCCGTGCATTGGAATGGGAGGGGCGCCCGGAAGCGGGCAGATATCAGTGCGCTCCTATAACAGAAACTTTCCGGGAAGGAGCGGGACAAAGAGCGCGTTCGTATATCTCGCCAGCCCTGTCTCGTGCGCAGTGTTTGCAGTGAAAGGGAAGATGGTAGACACGAGGAAATCAGGACTTAAGATCGCTAAATTCACAGAACCTAAGAAATACCTTATTAACAGGAACTTTCTAACTCCGCCCAAAAAGGACACATCCGGAATAACCGTCATCAAAGGGCCTAATATAAAAGAAATATCGGTAAAGGAGCCTTTAAGAGATAAGATCGAGGCAGAGATTCTCCTTAAGCTCGGAGACAACGTAACAACAGACGACATAATGCCGGCGGGCTCGAAAGTCCTCCCCTTCCGCTCGAATATCCCGAAGATATCGGAGTTCGTATTCAGCGGAATAGACCCAACATTCAGCCAGAGGGCGATGAAGGCAAAGGAGCATGGAGGAGGCATTGTAATCGGAGGCGAGAACTACGGCCAGGGCTCATCTCGCGAACATGCGGCGATTGCGCCGATGTTTCTCGGTCTTCAGGCTGTTATCGCAAAATCATTCGCAAGGATTCACAAGTCAAATCTCATAAACTTCGGGATACTGCCGCTGACATTCAGGAATCCATCTGATCATGAAAAGATCGCACAGGGAGACAAGGTTGTTATCAGGGATGTTATTAAATCCCTCGGAGGCGACCAGATTTTTACGGTTGAGAATCGCACAAAGGATTTTACGTTCTGGGCAGTCTCAGACCTGAATGAGAGGCAGAAAGAGATAATCATCAAAGGCGGGCTTTTGCCATATACGAAAAAATAAAAGGTTTTTACCTTTTGCGCTACTTCTTATTCCTCCAGAATGCAAAATCATCAAGCATGATCTTCAGAAGCCCTGAGAAAGATTTTTTCGAGACCTCCTTGCACCTGCAAGCCTCTTCGCTGCCGGTTTCCTGTCCCCCGGATTTTTTCTCTCCCGAAGGTTTCGGGCAGCATTCATCCGACTTTTTCCGATCTTTTTCCATTAGCGAACCTTGTCTATATTCTACCAGACTTTGACAACCTCTTGTCTTCAGTTTTACAATGTCTAACGACGAAATTTAAGAGAAGTCTGAAATTATTTAAAGGGTCAATGAAAACAGATAATATATCAATAATGAAATTGGTTCTGAGGCTTGCCGGAAAGGCAAGAGGCATGACGAGCCCGAATCCGATGGTCGGCGCTGTGCTTTTGAAGGCTGGAAAGATTATTGCTGATGACTATCACAGAAAGCCGGGCGCTCCTCATGCAGAGGCGCTTGTTATCGGCAAAGCCGGAGATAAGGCAAAAGGCTCTACTCTTTATGTCAATCTCGAACCGTGCTGCCATACCGATAAGAGAACGCCTCCATGCACAAAGGCTATAATCGCCTCAGGCATAAAAAAAGTAATCATAGGAATGAAAGACCCGAATCCGAAGGTTGCAGGGAAAGGCATTGAGGAATTAAGGAAGGCCGGGATAGAGACGGTATCCGGCATCCTTGAGGACGAATCGAAAAGATTAAACGAGGCTTACATAAAACACATCACGACAAAAGAGCCCTTTGTGATATTGAAGGTTGCAATGACGCTCGACGGAAAGATCGCTACTCCTGAGGGAGAATCGAAATGGATTACAGGTGAAAAGGCAAGATCAGAAGTGCATAAGCTCAGGAGCGGCGTTGACGCAATACTTACTGCGATAGGCACTGTGAAGACAGACGATCCGCTTTTAACTGCAAGGGTTAGAGGGTTAGAGAGTTCAAGGGTTCAAGTTGGAAAAAATCCCAAAAGGATTATCATTGATCCGAATCTTGAAATACCGATGGATGCCAGGATATTACAGACGCCTCCGGAGACAATAATAGTAGCAAATAGCAAGGGACAAGTAGCAAAGGGGAAAAAAGAAATACTTTCAGACAGAGGCATTAAGATTATTGAATATGACGGTGAAAAGCTTGACCTTAAATGGCTTATGAAAAAACTCGGCGGGATGGAGATAAATTCCTTGCTCATTGAAGGCGGCTCGTCGTTGAACAGCTACGCCCTCGAGGCCGGCATCATTGATAAGGTTATGTTCTTCATAGCGCCGAAGATTATCGGCGGCAGAGAGTCGTTCCCGTGTGTAGGAGGAAAGACATTCAGAAAACTCCCTGAGGCGCATAAGTTAAAAGATATAAATGTAAAACGAATTGGAGAAGATATTCTGATTGAGGGTTATCTAAAATAATTCAAACAGTAAGCAGGGTATGGCATTTGAGCTCATTCTCGCTTACGGCCTAAAATCTTTAAGTAAATCCATTATCAATCTAACCCCGATGCCTGATGCACCTTTGGGGATATAAGGCTTATCTTTATCAACCCATGCAGTGCCTGCGATGTCGAGGTGAACCCACGGCGTTTTCTCCGCAAATTCATAGAGGAAATATGCCGCCGTCACGAGCGAGCCGTTCTTTCCGCCTGTGTTCTTTATATCCGCAACATCGCTCTTTAAATATTCCTTGTATTCGTCATACAATGGCATTTCCCATACACGCTCGTATGTATTCTCAGAGGACTTTTTAATCCTGTCTATCAATTTTTTATCATTTCCCATCATTGCAATCGCCTCATTTCCCAGGGCAATAGAACATGCGCCTGTCAATGTTGCTATATCTATTATTGCAACGGGCTTGAACCGTTTTGCATAACCAATTGCATCAGCAAGTATAAGCCTGCCCTCCGCATCCGTATTTATTATCTCTACAGTCTTGCCTGTTATTGCCCTGACAATATCTCCTGGTTTTGTTGCAGCGCCTCCAGGAAGGTTTTCAGTCGCGGGAAGCAAACCGATGAGATGGACAGGGAGTTTCATTTCAGACGCGGCCTTTATTATTCCCAGGATCGCAGCTCCTCCCGCCATGTCGTATTTCATCTTTTCCATGCCATCGGCGGGTTTTAATGATATGCCTCCGCTGTCAAAGGTTATTGACTTACCGATTAATACTAAAGGTTTCGCCTCTGCGCCTTTATATTCAAGCACTATGAACTTGGGAGGCTCATTTGAACCCTTGGCAACCGAGAGATAAGCTCTCATGCCGAGCTTCTCAGCATCTTTCTTTTCAAGAACTTTCACGAAAAGGTTCTTTTTATTTAGAGACAAGGCTGCCCTTGCAAGATTGGTCGGGGTCATATCATTGGACGGAGTGTTTATCAAGTCTCTTGCAAAAAAGACCGATGAGGCAACAGTTTCAGCCCATTTAAGTTTATTCTCAAGCTCTCTTGAAGTCTTTGAGAGTATCGTTATATTGTCCAGCGCTTTATTATTTTTTTCTCCCTTGTATTTCTTAAACGTATATATCCCGAGCAAAGCTCCTTCAATAAAATTAACCGATGATAATTTAAGAGAAGCTATATCGCGCGTTGACAAAGCAAGTTTTTTCATCCCCATATCCCTGAGATATGCCGCCGCCTTTCCACCGGCCTGTCTTATTTTTTCAGCCGAGATATCTCCTTTTTTGCCGAGACCGACAAGCAAAATTCTTTCGGGCTTGATATCTCCGGGCGAGGGAATTAACAAAATTTCGTTATGCTTGCCTTTAAATTCTTTTGTAAATGCCTTCTTGATAAGATGTTGAACCGACGCGCCGAGCTTGCTGTTTATTCCTGAATCTCCCTCTGTAACGGGCAGTATCAAGGCATCGCAAGGGCAGTCCGCTTCTCTGATATTTTTTATGGATATATTCATCTTTGTCTCCTGAAATTAAATTATTTGTTATTTTAAGAAATGGGCAAAGAATTTGCAAGCCACTTGATAAAATAACCGATTTCTGTTAAAAAATTAGGTAGAATATGTCAAAGAAATCTAATGAAGTGCATATTATAATAGCCGTGCCTCCTGAGTTCAATACAGATATCACGGCGGATGGGAAAACTTATCATGTTCAGACAGAGCATGGCGATGCAAAAAATCCATCAATCTCAACTCATATTTACCACAAGGGCGAAGTCGTTTATTCTAAAAAAACCGAGTATTCGGATATCCTGAATGCAAAGGATTATAATGAAAAGCTCCGGGACTTAATGGAAAGGCAGCATAAGAGCGCCGCAAAAGAATTCACAGGAAAGTTTGAAGAAAAAAAGAAAAAAGCGGAATATTTTGATATAGTAAAAACGTTACTTAGAAGCGGCAATAACAAGCAGGCATTACGGGTATTACAAGAGGGTTACGGGGAATTTCCTGAAGACCCGTTCATTATGTCTTACTATGGCTGCTTAACTGCCGTTGTAGAAAAAAAATTCGACGATGGGATAAACTTATGCCTGAGGGCGTTAGAAAAGTTTGACACTGCCTTTCCGCAGGGCGAAAAGTCTGTCTATGCAGCGCTTTACCTGAATCTTGGGAGGGCATATCTTGCCGGCGACCGAAAAGAACAGGCTATCGAGACATTCAATGATGGACTAAAATTTGATAAGAAAAATCATGAACTGCTCTGGGAATTAAAAAAACTCGGCACACGAAAAAACCCGCCCCTCCCCTTCCTTTCGAGAAGCAATCCTATCAATAAATATATCGGCTTGATGCGCTCAAGATTAAAAGGCAGATAAACATTTTTAAGCCGTTAATATTGCAAGTATCTCCCTATATCTTGCCGCGGTCTTCTCAACAATTTCATCGGGAAGTTTCGGGCCGGGATATGTCTGGTTCCAGTCAAGGGTAAGGAGATAATCCCTCACGATCTGCTTGTCAAAGCTGTCCTGCCCTTTTCCGGGTCTGTAATCCTTCATGGACCAGAAGCGCGATGAATCAGGCGTGAGCAGCTCGTCAATCAAAATTAATTTATCGTTATAAAGGCCGAATTCCATCTTTGTGTCGGCGATGATTATTCCCTTCTTCTCTGCAAGCTCCCTCGCCTTTTCATAAACCTTAAGGCTCGAATCTCTGAGCTGAACAGCCTTTTCATCCCCGACAATTTTTTTCATTTTATCGAAGTTTATATTTATATCATGGCCCTCCTCGGCCTTTGTACTCGGAGTGAATATCGGTTCATCGAGTCTCGATGATTCTACAAGACCCTCAGGCAACCTAATCCCGCAGACGGCGCCTGATTTTTTGTATTCCTTCCACCCGGAGCCGGAGAGATATCCCCTCACTATGCATTCGACAGGCATTGGACTTGCTTTTTTCACGAGCATGCTTCTTCCTTCAAGGATGTCTTTGTATTTATGGAGGACTTTCGGATAATCCTTAACATCGGTCGTAATTATATGGTTTTCGATAATATCACTCATCTGGTTAAACCAGTAGATAGATATCTGGGTAAGCACCCTCCCCTTCCCCGGAATCCCGTTCGGAAGGACTACGTCGAATGCAGACACCCTGTCGGTTGCGACAATTAGGAGATAGTCGTCCACCTCATATACATCCCTCACCTTTCCCCGCCTTAAGAATTCAACATCCTTCAAATCAGTCTCTATCAGAACTTGAGCCATCATCTCCTCCATTTTAAGCCTTCACAAATCTCCGTCTAAATAACTTTTCTGTTTCTACCGCAAAGAATACAACAGACGACACAGCTATTGTAATCATCAATTCATTAAAACTCAATGGTTCCGTCCTGAATACGGGATTCAAAAAAGGCGCATATATCGTTGCCATCTGAAATGCAAAACTCAGAAGAACGGCTCCGAGCAAGGCCCTGTTGGAAAAAATCCCTATTTTAAACAGAGACTCCTTCTCGGACCTTATGGCAAGAGCATTTCCGAGCTGCGTAAGACAAAGAACCGTGAATACCATCGTCTGCCAGTGGGAATTCCCTGTCTTAATCGTCCATGCCTGAACAGATAAAGTCAATGCCGCCATCAGAAGCCCTACCCATATCGCAAAGAATCCGAGTCCGCCCGCAAATATGCTTTCTTTCGGGTCGCGCGGAGGTCTCTTCATGACATCCGATTCTGCAGGCTCTACGGAAAGCGCAAGCGCAGGAAGACCGTCCGTCATTAAATTTATCCAGAGTATGTGTATGGGAAGCAAGGGGATAGGAAGACCTATCAGGGGCGCAAGGAACAATGTCCATATCTCGCCTGAATTGGTTGAAAGAAGATATTTAACGAACTTCCTGATGTTGTCGTATATCTTTCTGCCTTCCTTTACAGCCTTGATAATAGTTGCAAAGTTATCGTCGAGGAGTATCATATGAGACGCTTCCTTTGCCACGTCGGTGCCTGTTATTCCCATGGCAACGCCTATATCAGCCCTTTTAAGAGCCGGCGCGTCATTCACCCCGTCTCCCGTCATGGCGACGAACTGCTCCCTGTCCTGGAGCGCCTTGACAATCTTCAGCTTCTGCTCCGGGGCAACGCGCGCGTAGACCTTGATATTTTCGACCCTTTCCTCAAATTCCCTTAAAGATAATTTTTCCAGTTCCCTTCCTGTTATGGTGTTGAAATGGATGTCGTCTTCTCCGATAATGCCTATCCTCCTTGCAATAGCCCAGGCTGTAATCGGATGGTCTCCCGTGATCATTACGGGGGTTATCCCCGCCTTCCTGCAGACCGAGACGGATTCCCTTGCCTCTTCCCTCGGAGGGTCGATTATCCCTATCAATCCGATAATGGTAAGCCCCTTTTCTACATTACCTGCAGACATATCGGATGGCATATCTTCCCATTCGCGCATCGCAATGCCGAGAACCCTGAGGCCGTCGGCAGCCATTTTTTCATTCACCCTGTGTATATCATTCCTGTCAACAGACTTGATTCCCTCCGAGGTCAGAATGTTATCAGCCTTTTCAATCAGGGTTTCTATTGCGCCTTTTGTGAAAGAAATAAATCCCCCCTCGCCCCCCTTTGACAAAGGGGGGATGGGGGGATTTGTGTGAAACGTCGTCATAAGCTTTCTCTCGGAGTCAAACGGTATTTCCTGAACGCGGGGGAAGATATTCACCAGTTCCGACTTATCGAATTCGTAATCCTTTGCAATAGAAAAGAGGGCGACCTCTGTCGGGTCTCCGATGATATTCCCGTCCTTATCCTCGTGCGCGTCATTGGACAGGGAAAGAGCGACCATCAACATCTGAACCGGCGAATCGGTAAATCGGCGAATCGGCGAATCGGGGATCAATTTTTTCTTCTGACTGCCGACCGCCGAATGCAGAGAGCCGATAACCTCTCCGTTAACATATATCTCTTCAACAGCCATCCTGTTCATTGTAAGGGTGCCTGTTTTATCGGAGCAGATATAGGTCACGGAGCCGAGGGTCTCTACGGCCGGAAGTTTTCTGACCAGCGCATTTTGCCTGACCATCTTCCTCGCGCCTATTGCAAGCGAGATCGTAACCACTGCGGGAAGGGCTTCCGGTATGGCGGCAACGGCAAGTGAGATTGCGGTAAGAAACATCGTCATCAGAGGTTCTCCCCTCAAAACGCCGACGCCGAATACTATCGCGCATATCGCAAGGACGGCAAGGGCAATCCTCCTGCCGAAGAGGGCGAGCCTTTTCTGCAGCGGGGTCTTTACCTCCTCTTCTTCCTGAAGCATCGTGGCTATCTTTCCAAACTCGGTATCCATACCCGTGGCGGCGACAACCCCTGTACCTCTTCCGTAAGAGACCATCGTGCCCTTATAAGCCATATTTTTCCTGTCGCCCAGAGGTATCATTTCATCGGCCAACACTGCCGTATGTTTTTCCACGGGGACGGACTCTCCGGTGAGCGCCGACTCGTCTATCTTCAGCCTTGCCGCTTCCACAAGCCTCATGTCGGCAGGAACAAACTTTCCCGCATCGAGCGCTACGACATCGCCCGGAACGACTTCGGACGCAGGAACATTAACGTGTATCCCATCCCTGATTACCGTTGCGGTGGGGGTGGACATTTTTTTGAGCGCCGCCATTGCCTTTTCAGCCCTGTATTCCTGGATAAAGCCGATGACGGCATTCAGAATCACGATTACGACTATGGCAATAGTGTCTGAAGGCTCGCCGATAAGGCCTGAGATTACGGCGGCAGCGACAAGGACAAGTATCATGAAGTCCCTGAACTGGTCGAGGAACATCATCAGGGCGGTCTTCTTCTTTTTTTCTTTCAGTTCATTTGGCCCGTATTCACTGAGACGTTTTTTTGCTTCCGGTGAGGAAAGCCCGCTTAAGGATGAATTCAGATATTCAAAGATGTCTTTTATTTCTCTCTGGTGCCAGCGCATAATCCCTTTTATTAACAAGATCCGACCTTGATTGCTTCACCGGATATGCTCATCTGTAAAAACCGTTAGGCCCTTCAACTTTTTCGGTCAAAATGGTTGAACGCTATAAGGGACGCCGAAACCAATGCCGCTGCAATGCCGAAATAATAAGTTCCCTGCGGGTCTCTCCACTCTACGAGGTGTTTTAAAAAGGTAAAAACCATAATAAGGATCACCATACCGCCGAGCCTTGTCTTGAAATCATGGAGATTATTAATTACAAGCCACTCGGGAAGACTTAGGGCTTCGATGGAAAGTTCATATATGCCGACCGCAAATATGAGAAGGGCGGCAGCTATAAGAAATGTGCCCATAACATCTATGAAAGCTATGGCGGATAACGGGTCCTTGCCGTAAGTTTTAACAATATCCATTATAAGGAAAACAACCTTAGCCGCTCCCAACAAAAATGCCGTTGCAGACGCTATGAACAAAGAGCCGACTGCAATCAATATTAGGTGCTTACTTTTACTCAACAAGTTTTCCATCCAAGAGTCCCTCCTTAAAAACCCTACCACAATATATTTTAGTAGTGATAAGGGTCTTGCTTATTAATTTATCTGCATAGTGGCATCAGGCATTCAGCCATATTTACGATATCCACTTTCCTAACTGCTCCATACCTGCCGGTTCATAAATTATCGGAAATCCGGGATTTATGTCAATACCCGTCTCAATTGCCGCGCGAACTAAAAGTCCGGCAATGGGAAAATATTACTGCTGCAGGCTCTTCTCTGCCTTCAGATATACAGTCCTTTGCGGGAGCGGGAACTCGATGCCTTCAGCCTTGAATCTTTTGAATATCCTTTTTCTCAATTCATGCTGGACAGCAACCTGCGCCGAATATTCGCTTATCTGGCAGACCAATGTAAAATCAAGCGAGCTTTCGCCGAATCCGGGTATAAATCTGACAACAGGCGCTGGATCTCCGAGCAGTCCCGGCACTTCTTCAACAGCCTTTTTTGCCTCTTCGGTGAGGATCCTTTCAAGATTATCTATATCGGAATTATAGCCGACAGAGACAGGGATATGCAGAAACATTTTCTTTTCAGGTAAATAATAATTTGTAACAATACTCTGCGCAAGCTTATTGTTGGGAATCACGACCATATTATTAGGGAGCATCTTTATCCTTGTCGTCCTCCAGGTTATATCCTCGACATAGCCTTCCTGTCCTGTCTCCAGCCTGATAAAGTCTCCAACCCTGACGGATTTTTCCACAAGGATATGTATGCCTGCAAAGAGATTTGCAAGGGTATCCTGAAGCGCCAGGGCCACTGCAAGACCTCCAACGCCTAAGGCTGTAATCAATGGGGTTATGGAGATGCCGAGAAAACTGAGAATTATCAAAAGACCCAGGGCCAGTATCGTTCCCTTTAATATCCCGTATGCAAGACCGGTCGTCGGAATAGGCAGGTTGGATTTCTGCACATAATTTTTAAATATCTTGCCGGCAAGGTTTGCGGCTGCAATAGTTATGGATAATATTACGATTACATAAATTGTCCTGCTCAGGTAAAAGACATATCTTGCAGACAGTTCCGAGGTTGCAATCCCTATATAAAGTCCGATTGCAACGCACCAGTAAACAGAAGGTATTCTTAATGCCGTGATTATTATGTCGTCGAGCTTTGTCTCTGTCTTTTCCGCCCATCTGTGGAGCAACCTGAAACTAAGCCCCCTGATTATGAGCAATACGGATACGGACGCCACTGCTGTAATTGCAGGGATAAATATCTGCTTTATATTAATATCCATAGCACATTATATCAGATTTTATTTATGAACTAACGAAATCAGCCTGTAATACCGGCGCTCTATTCCTTAATTTTATTCTCTTATTGTAAACTATCAGTTAATCACTGATTGCTGAATGCTGATAGCTGACGGCTAATTTTTGGAGGGGTGCCAGAGCGGTTGAATGGGACGGTCTCGAAAATCGTTGTGGGGGCAACTCCACCCAGGGTTCGAATCCCTGCCCCTCCGCCATGATTTAATGGAATAGACTGAAAATTATATATGCTTAACGAAACTGAAAAAATCAAACTTAAAGATTTGGGCTACAACGAATTTTTTGAATTCAATCGGAAAGATTTGGAAGTAACGGAGTATCCAATAGCCAGAGTCATTGCTGAATATAAAGAGGCATATAGAGTAAGAAGTATAGAAGGAGAATATCTGGCGAAAATAACAGGGAAACAAATATTCAATGCTGAAAAAAGAGAAGATTATCCGGCTGTCGGGGATTGGGTAGTCATAACCGGACTTGACGGAGAAAGAGCAGTTATCCATAAGGTTTTACCGAGAAAAACAATACTTAAGAAAAAATATAGCGATAAACAAGATACTCAGGTTATCGCTGCCAATATTGATATTGCTTTTGTCATCGAATCGGTAGATAGGGATTACAACCTCAATCGTTTTGAAAGATATTTTGTCTTAGCAAGTGAAGGGAAAATTAAACCGGCTATCATATTAAACAAAATTGATTTGATTTCGGAAGAAGACTTGAATTTAAGAATTGCTGAAATAAGAAATAGATTCAGCGATATTGATATTATCCCAACCAGCGCAATTACTGAACAGGGGCTGAACGAATTGCTGAATTATATAGAAAGGGGGAAAACATATTGTTTTTTGGGGTCATCCGGCGTAGGAAAATCGTCTTTAATAAACAAATTGTTAAGAAAAGATGAAATCAGGACGCAAGAGATAAGCGGATCAACCGGTAGGGGCAAACATACGACTGTTACCAGAGAGATGTATTTTTTGGAAACCGGCGGGATCGTGATTGATAACCCGGGGACAAGAGAGGTTGGGATAGCAGCCGCAAGCGCTGGAATAGAAAATATATTTGATGAAATAGCTCTTTTATCCAGGAAGTGCAAATACACTGATTGTACTCATGCACACGAACCAGGTTGCGCTGTTTTGAAAGCCGTTGAAGATAAAAAAATAGATGAAAATAGATATCGAAATTATATTAAATTGAAAAAAGAAAATAAATATTACAGGATGACTGATCTCGAAAAAAGGGAAAAGGATCGTAAATTTGGAAAATTTGTAAAAAAAGCGCTGGAACAGTTAAAAGAAATCAAACCGTAATTTGCAAGAAGAATTTGCCGCCAAAGAAAAATGCCCGCCTGAACAAACTTACCTTCTCTCCTGAAAAAACTTCTTTAATATCTCCGCGCACTCATCTTCAAGAACGCCAGAGACAATTTCCACCTGATGATTAAGCCTCTTATCGGAAAGCAGGTGATATAGGCTGTCAACGGCCCCTCCTTTTTCATCCTTACAACCGTAAATAAGTCTCTTTATTCTCGCATTCACCATTGCGCCCGCGCACATAACGCAGGGCTCCTTCGTCACATAAAGCGTAGCATTGCTTAAACGCCAGCTATCGCTCTTCTCCACGCCTTTTCTTATTGCAAGTATCTCGGCATGTCCTGTTGGGTCTTTTGATGTCTCGCGTGTATTGTGGGCCTTTGCAAGAATTGTCTCGCCGCTTACAAGAACCGCGCCTACAGGAACCTCGCCCTCGGAAAAAGCAAGGCCCGCCTCTTCAAGCGCAAGCCGCATAAAATATAAGTCCCGGTCATTCACATTCATATTATAATGCCTTAAAAGGCAGGATATAGTATTTGAGCGGTTTTATTTTGCCGATATTCCGACAGTATTTATACGTAATAGACAAGAGGCAAAATACCTCGGAGGCCATAGGCCGAGAATGAGCGAAAATATTATATCCTGTCTTTTATTCCTTATTTTCCTCAAATTTCTTCAGTAAATCTTTTTTTCTGATATGCCCGTGAAGTGTCGAGCCGTCCCTGAATTCGAGCACGGGAATATCAAACCTATACATCTCATACAACTCATCGCTTGAGTCAATATGAACCTTTGTAACTTTAAGGTCATACTTTACCATCAGCCCGTTTATCATTTCCTGCGTGGCGTCGCAAATCCAACATCCTTCCTTAAGATAAAAAGTCACCCTTACCACCCTTTTCCTCCGCAAAACAATGTCATCGTGCCGATTATAATAAAAAGGGGCTCATCCCGAAGGCTTTCGGGACAAACCCCTTTTTAAACCAATATTTAAAATCAATAGCCCATTCAGGAGCATCCAGGCTAATCCTCCAGGCGCCTTATCCTGGCGCGCCCTGAGGGAGTCGAACCCCCGACCTGCGGATTCGTAGTCCGACGCTCTATCCAGCTGAGCTAAGGGCGCGCTATCCCTTTTTAACGCCTTCTTTAAGTCCCAGGCCGACTTTAGGGTGTTCAAACGGATGTATAGCAGGGAATTTCGCATAGAGCCATCCCTTGAATACCTCTTTGGCTCCTTCAAATACCTTAATGCTGACCGCCGGGTTATTCGGCTCATTGGATGTTGAAGTTATTGTGCCGACATCCATCTTGAAATCAGGAAGAAACTCTCCTACGGCGACTTTCAGGTTAGAATTCGGTATCTGCAGATCGCTGTTAAGTTTAACCGTAAATTCTTGCGCCTTTTTAGTCGTCTTATCCTCAACAATAATCTTAACTGCGCTCCATTTGCCCTTTACGTTAGCAGGGACAATAACCTGGAGTTCGCCCTTGGGCATTGTTATGCCCGGCTGCCCTCCCGGCCCCGGCTGAGGATGTCCGGGCGGAAGCGCTCCCATCCCGGGCGCGCCTGGCGCCTGCGGCACAGGCTGCTGTTCTTTCTTCTTGCAGGCAAAAGAACCCACAAGCAAGACACTGAGTGCTACTGCCATAAGCTTTTTGTTCATATAGAACCTCCTTTAAAAAAAATAGTTATATAGTTATAAGTTAAAAGTTACAATTTACTTCTAACTTTTCACTTCTGTTCACTGGCGGAGAGGCAGGGATTCGAACCCTGGGTGAAGTTTTACCCCCACAACCGCTTAGCAGGCGGCTGCCTTCGACCTACTCGGCCACCTCTCCTCTGAGAGTCATAGACTCAAACTCTGATATATTAACAGTCTAAAATTAGATTTGTAAACCCCGAAAAAAACCTGATTGGAGTTTCCTGACAGGACAATGCTTTACCAGTCCTCAAAACCTTTTTTCTGCGACCGGACCCTGCCGGTCAAAGGGTCATAGGCAAAGGGCATATCAAAGGGATCCAGCACATTCATGTCCTTATCAACAGAATAAGGTTCCAGGTATTTAGCCCTGACTATAGTGTCTTTATATGGAACGATAATATTTTCCGAGACAAGTTCTTTGAGACTCCGGGGGTATCTGCCTTTTGTCATCTTAAAAAGTGTGATAGCCTGCCTCAGGTTATTCAATTCCGTCCTGACCGCAACCTTCTTTGCTTCCCATATAATACTCTCATAACGGTCATACACCACAACCACAAGAATGCTGATGACTATGATAACTATCAGGGTCTCAACGATTCCTGAGCCGGCTCTATCAAACACGGATAGGGCCGGTCTGTTATTTATTCTTGCTTTTGTAATCTTCAATCGCCTTCTTTAGAGCATCCGCGCCGAGATTCGAGCAGTGCATTTTTTGCGGAGGGAGGCCTTCAAGCTCATTCGCTACGCTTTCCTTTGATATTGTCAATGCCTCGTCGAGAGTCTTGCCCTTTGCCATCTCGGTGATCATGCTGCTGACGGCAATAGCTGCCCCGCATCCGAATGTCTTGAACTTGATATCTACTATCCTTCCATCTTTCACTTTTATGAATATCTGCATCACGTCTCCGCATGTAGGATTTCCTTCGGTGCCTACGCCATCCGCATCCGGCATATCACCCACGTTCCTCGGGTTTGAAAAATGGTCCATTACTTTTGCACTATACATTGTCCACCTTCTCCTTCTATCCCCCAGCCTTTCCCATAGGGAGAGATTTCTCTTAATCTTTTTATCACCTGCGGGAATTCTGCAAGCAGGTATTCTATATCTTCGTCGCTATTGTCTTTACCGAGTGTAAAGACTATCGAGCCCTGTGCAAGGCTCGAAGGCAGTCCCATTGACAGCAAGACAGGCGACGCCTTCAATGCCTTTGATGAACACGCAGAACCGCTGGCGGCATACACGCCCTTTGCCGCAAGTAAAAGAAGCATGGCCTCGCCCTCTATAAACTCAACACAAAAGCTTGCATGCCCTGGAAGTCTGTTATCGGGATGTCCTGTAAGATGAACATTCTCAACGCTTGCCTTGATGTTTAAAAGCTTATCCCTTAACCTTCCTACATGTTCCATTCTCGAATTCATCTCGCTCCCGGCAAGTTCAGCCGCCCTGCCCATGCCTACAATTGCAGGGACATTCTCTGTGCCGGCCCTTCTTCCATTTTCCTGTATTCCGCCGTAGATTAGCGGAACTATTCTCAGCCCCTCTCTTACATAAAGAGCTCCGGCACCCTTTGGCCCGTAGAACTGATGTGCTGCCATGCTCAGAAGGTCAACCCCGAGTTCTTTTATATTAATGGGTATATTTCCTGTTGTTGCTACTGCATCCGTATGAAAGATTATCTTTTTCTCCCTGGCAATGTCAGCTATCTCTTTTATCGGCTCTATGGTCCCTACCTCGCTGCTTGCATGAGTTACAGATATCAGTGTTGTCTCTTTTGTAATCGCCTTTTTCACGGTATCGGGGTCAACAACACCATGTTTATCTACCGGAAGGTAAGTAACCACAAACCCCATCTTCTCAAGAAACCTTGCGGAATTCAATATCGAGTGATGCTCCATCCTCGACACAATCACATGCTTTCCCTCATTCTGTCTCGCAAGCGCAATACCGCGCAGGGCAAAATTATTTGACTCTGCCCCGCTTGCCGTAAAGATTATCTCCGACGCCTTTGAATTGGTAAGAGATGCAACCTGTCCTCTTGCATTTTCTATCGCCTCCTTTGCCTTAGAACCGAGTTCATACATGCTCAAAGGATTGCCGAATTCCTCTTTGAAATAAGGGAGCATTGCGTCAAAGACACGCGCATCAAGAGGGTTTGTTGCAACATGATCAAAATAACACCTTCTCATTTTTTCTTCACCTTCTTCCTGATATAAAATTTATAAAAATCTTCGGTCTCCTTAATCCCTAAAAATTCATTGCCTGTCTTTTCACACCAGCCCGGAATATCTTCAAGCGCTCCATCATAGTCTGTCATGATTTCCAGTATCTGTCCATCATCAAGTTCGCGTATCTTCTCTTCCAGTTTCAGCAGATGCATCGGGCACATCATATAGACAATATCTGTTGTTACATCCGGTTTTACATTCTCTACAAATTTCATATTTCTTCCAATTTCCCTTCGTCATTGCGAGCCTGAAAGGCATGGCAATCTCGGTCTCTTAAGATTGCTTCGTCGCTCGCCGATGGCGGACTCCTCGCAATGACGTACGGATTGTTTTAGCATTGCCAACCTTGTGCAATAAAGTTCCCTTAATCAAATCTTTCAGCGTAACCGTCTCCAGGAATCCATCTATCTTTTCCCCGAGAGACTTCCAGAGCATATATGTAACGCACCCGTCCACCCTCACGCATCCCTCTTCGGGGTCCAGACAGGATGTTATGGCAACAGGCCCTTCGAGTTCCTTAAGTATTGCGCTGATGCTTATGTCTTCGGGTTTTTTATTCAGCAGATAGCCTCCGCCCGGACCCTTAATGCTTTTTATAAGCCCGCCGTTCCTGAGCTTGTTGAGTATCTGTTCCAGATAGGCAACGGAAACAGCCTGTTTTTCGGATATCTCCTTTATGGTAACAGGCTTATCAGGATAGCCATTGGCTATCTCGAACATGGCCCTCACCCCATACTGCCCTTTTGTCGACAACCTCAGCATATTAAAGTGTATAAAACCATACTAAGCTTGTCAAGTATATAGTTGAGTGAATTGGTAAAGGATTTATAAAACGTCAATTGCAACCGATTGACCGGATTAAAACCTTTTTGCTATAGTTCTGTAACTATCTAATAACTGGTTAATGAAGAGGGTTATTAATAAGCTTAAGGAGGAACTACATGAAAAGGGTTTCAGCAGTTGTAATGACGATGTTGTTTGGCCTGCTCTCTGCCAGCCTTTATGCTGCGGAGAAGGATGCCGTCGGGTGCAAGGACCATCCACTCATTCCCAGGATGCAGGACTACTATATTGTCGGATGTAGTAACGCTTTAGCCAATTTTGATGCGGACATAGCAAACGGAAAAAATACCGAGACTGTCCATATCGAAGGAAACTCTATGGCATTGTTATATAGTCCCCAACCTGGACTCAAATCGAAGCTTAGTGAGCCCCAACTCCGCAGCGATTTTGAGAATGCCGTCAAAAAACAGGGCGGCAGACTTTTCGGCGCAACGCCTGGCCAAAAATGGCCGATATACAAGATAGTCAAGGATGGCAAGGAATTCTGGATTGTGTTGATGGTTAATTCCGGAAAATATTTTACCGGTTCGTACGGGTACAGAATCATCGAAAAATGAGGGGACAGCTTGTCAATAATCAAGTCTGACCCTAAATATCACTCTTTAAAGTAGCCTGTCCCTATCTTTTTCGGTTAACTCCGGCTTTCCCCGCAGTTCCAGCACGTTGCAAATTGTCCTTCGATTTCCTCTCCGCATGAATCGCATTTCCAAGAAGACAGATCTTTCTCTGTGATCTCTTCTTCTACAATACGCTTGGCTTCCGCAAAATCATCATCATCAACGCATAGTTGCGGCCAGCACTCAATTGGCGGTATTTCACCAACGCCAGCAAGAAGATATTCGTTCTTGATCCAGCATCTGATCCCGTGCCCCTCTATGATGTTCTGGAATATGCTCACCAAAGAGATGTTTGAAGCGCTGTAAACTGTTTTCATTTGTTTTTATCCATTCAACGAAATGGCTGCGCCCACGGGGCAAGGGCCTTTGGAAAACCATAGGGACTATTTACTGTCGCCTCGATTTGGTTGTTAGTGTCATCCGATTAACTATAATGTCGTCCATGCATAGATTAGCAAAATAACGAGCAAAGGGGTAATGATGTAAAAAGCAATCATCCATAGATTTCTTTTCAACCCTTGTTTCTTGTCTATTTTCATTTTCCAGTCTTCGATGCCTTTGATCAGTATGGCAATGTCACCAATAAACAGAAGCACCAGTAATAAAAAACCACAGAATGTAAGCATTTTTTTATCTATCCTCTAATGAGGGCTTTCAGCCGCCGGCTAATGGGTAGCCTTCGCTCTCAAACTGCTCAGGAGTCCTGAG
>SCSY01000230.1 GCA_004298625.1 Nitrospirota bacterium
CTGCACTGCCAAATGTCCTGTCCAGGCGATAGACGGCACGTTCAATGCCCAGGAGGTCTTTGCAGCGGCTGCTGCGAAAAAGGCCAAAAGAGCTCAGGCAGCGTAAAAAAGACAGGGGACAGCAGCTATCGTCTGTCAGGTATCAGCTAAGACAAAAAACAACGAGGCCCTCTTTGAGAGGGCTTTTTTATATGCTGCCTGTAAAAGGGAGAATTTAATTATCAAAGGAAAAAGGAGGAAGGTTATGAAAAGGTTTAGAATTTTAACGGCTTTATTAGTTGTTGTGGTTTTTTCAGGATTTGTCTTTGCATTAGCTGAAAATGGCAGTGAATCTTTAACAAAACTTTTGGACGGCAACAAAAGGTTTGTGAGCGGAAGCCTTGCACAGAAAGACCTCGGCGATGCAAAAAGAAAGGAGCTTGTAAAAGGCCAGAAGCCATTTGCAATAGTATTGACCTGCTCTGACTCAAGGGTAGCGCCTGAGCTCTTATTTGACCAGGGCCTTGGTGAGATATTTGTTGTTCGTGTTGCAGGAAATGTTGTTGACCCTATTACTATCGGAAGCATCGAATATGCAGCAGAGCACCTGAATTCTCCTTTGTTAATTGTACTCGGGCATGAGAAATGCGGTGCAGTTGCTGCGACGCTGGAAGCAAAAGGAGCACCTGAGGGCAATATCGGCGCAATACTCAGGAAGATAAGGCCTGCTGCCAATGCCGCAAAGAAAAAAGGCGGGACCAAAGATGAGATCCTTGAGACAGCCATAAAGGAAAATGTAAAGAACACAAGTAAAGATATAATAAAAAAGAGCGCAATTATAAGACACCTTGTACACGAGGGCAAACTAAAGATTGTTGCAGGCGAGTACAGCCTTCAGACAGGGAATGTTGAGATGATAGAGCTTGCGCATGCAGGCAATAAACCAAGCGCAAAAACATGTCCGTCACATGCCGGACAGCATAACTGAAAATAATTAAGACAATATTTTAAAAACCACCCTTTATCCCCTCCGGCAAGGAGGGGATAAAGGACTGCCCGCGCTTTTGCACGCAGCTATAAGTACTTGAACCATTAAATCCCAATCAGTTAAACTAACTTCTATCCGCTGTAGGGCTGAACGCTGACAGCTGACAGCTAATTTGGAGGGGTGGCCGAGCGGTTGAAGGCGACGGTCTTGAAAATCGTTGTAGGGGTAACTCTACCGTGAGTTCGAATCTCACCCCCTCCGCCAAATTGTACTTTGCGAGAAATCGTAAGGAATTGCCTCGGCGCAAAGCGCCTCGGCATGGTATTTTTCCGCAATTTTGAAGGCATTTTCGTGCTCCAGACTTGATCTGGCCGCTCTACCAGTACGTCCCTTAATAGATACGGATATTTCTTGTGTTCAGCCGACGCCTCAAAGGCTGCTTTTGCCTTGAATGCTGCATCCCGTGCCTTCTTCATCTTTCCAGCATTTGGGAAGTCTTTGTGTCAAGGGAATTTTGCATCAAAATTTTCAAAAAAATGCCTCACTTATTATGGTTGGAATTTCAAAAAATTTACTTAACCCGCTTAATATGGACTCTTGTAGTAAACAAAGCAGAGTTGTTATTATTTGTTTATGAAAAAAATCGCAATAACAATGGGCGACCCCGGAGGAGTTGGGCCGGAGATAATCATAAAAGCCCTTTCATCTGCCGGGATAAGGGACCTTTGCATCCCTGTTGTTATTGGTGACAGGGTCGTTATAGAAGAGATATTAAGCCTGCTTAATCTGCCTTTGAAATTAAGAGTAATAAAATCCCCGGAAGAATCTCGTCCTGAAACAGAAACAATTGAACTTATTGACATGGGAATGCTCAATAAATTCTGGGGCGGCAGACCGACTGCCGAAGGCGGAAATGCCTGTGCAGGTTATATCAAAAAGGCTGCTGAACTGGCCTTAGATAAAAAAGTTGATGCAATTGTTACGGCTCCAATATCAAAGGAGGCATTGAAGATGGCAGGCATGAAATGGCCGGGGCATACCGAGATGCTTGCAGAGCTTACAGGCACAAAGGATTATGCGATGATGCTTGTCGGAGGACCTTTAAGGGTAATACTTGTCACGATACACACCTCGCTGAGAAGCGTGCCTGAGATGATAACAAAAGAGAGTGTATTGAAGACTATTCGCCTTGCAAAAAAGGCATGCGACATGATGGAGATAGAAAATCCTGAGATAGCAACGGCAGGACTTAACCCTCATGCAGGCGAGGCAGGCATATTCGGAGATGAAGAAATCAAGGAGATCATCCCTGCCATTGAGGATGCAAAAAAAGAAGGCATTCAGATAACAGGCCCGTTGCCCCCTGACACAATCTTTCATAAAGCTTATAAAGGCGAATTTGATATTGTGGTCTGCATGTATCATGACCAGGGATTGATTCCCCTGAAGATGATAGCCTTTGAGCAGGGAGTAAATGTCACAATCGGGTTGCCGATAATAAGGACATCCCCCGACCACGGCACTGCCTATGACATTGCATGGAAGGGAGTTGCCAATCCATCAAGCATGATCGAGGCAATCAAGATGGCAGTAAGACTGAGATTGTAGTTTTTGACATGTCCAATCTTTTCACTTGACGAAACCCGTAGTTTCTCCCTAAAATCTTACAAAAAGACGCAGACTCGGGTCTACGAGACACATGCGGTGTATATAATGTTGGACTATAAATGGAAAACAAACTCGTATTACTAAAATCATTCTCTAATGA
>SCSY01000231.1 GCA_004298625.1 Nitrospirota bacterium
CCGCCGAAGATATTTCCTCCGAGTGCAGCCCAGATGTTGTCGGAGAAGTTATATTTAATTTCAGGGTTTGCCAGATAATCGCCTTCGGATGCGCTGTAAAAAGAAACGAGGGAGAGTTTTAAGGTCTGATGCATTAAAAGCTGAGTCAGCCTCATCGTGACAAGCTGTCCGATTTTCCTGTCCTTTGGAAGTCCTCCCGGCTGCGCTCTTTTATATTCGGAATAGTTATGCATATATTCAGTAAAATACTGCGCCCCGATTGTGAAGTCTTCCCAGAGTTGTCGTTGGTAGCCGATGAGAGCTTTTGTCTGGGAGTTGGGCACTGTGTAATCTGCTCCGTTTCTGTCCTGTCGTGAGTCATAATATCCAGCTTCAAAGCTTACCACACCGTCCAAGGCCCGTCCCTGAAGGCTTGCGCCGTAAACAGAAAGCTTCGGATAATGGAACGTGATTTTTGTTGTGTTATTCAGGGCATCCGGTATCATATACGGCTTGCGGTAAAAGCCGCGATAGAAATATACGGATGTATCAAAACCTGCTATGTCTCTGTAAATTCTTGCAGCAAGTTCCGTATTCTCAAAATTTGACGCAGGGTCTTTTTCTTCTCTATGCGTAACATTTGGCATAGGGTCGAACATATAGAATCTTTTTGAATCAGGATAGTTGTTTGGCTCAAAAATCGGAATAGCAACAAGTTCGATTGAGGCAAATTCGGGATATGCCCCGAGTTTTACTCCGTCAACTCCTTTTTTCAGATACTCTAACGGCCTGCCTGAGAAAAATGCCTCGTAGTCCTTTGGGAAAACATCGTTTATGAATATCAGATCACCGACTCCCCATGTGATTACTTGTCTCCCAAGACGTGTATCCCATTTGCCTGAGGTGTAATCAATATAGCCTTCTCTTAATTCCATGTCGGCCTTTCTATCAATGTGATCATAAAATGCATCGGTCTTTAAAAACAGTCTGAATGGCTCTCTGTTTGCATCGAGTTTTAACTGCACTCTCTCCTCAGCCCATTTGAAATCTCCGCCATCGGGATTTGATGAATCCGTGCCGAGGGAATAATTTCCCTGAAAGAAGCCGTGAATTGAAACATCAGCTGCGTATATAGAAGACGGAAGACAGAATGCGGCCAGCAGAATTAAGACTTTAAGGCTGTTTCTGATTTGTTTTCCTCTCTCTTTAAGCAATTTAATGTTATGGATATTTGTTGTCATGTTTTATTTACCACCCCTTATCCCCTCCTAAAATAGGAGGGGAACTTTTTGAGGTATCAACTCCCCTCCTTGGTTAAGGAGGGGCAGGGGTGGTTTGTCATTCAATCCATTTCTTAGGCGGCTGCTTTAGAAAGCGTTCCGAAAAAAGGCTGTCTTCAATGCCGATATTGAAATCGGCCTTTAGATACGAAACCTCTGTCCTGTGACCGCTCAGAAGATTCTTCATTATCCTCTTGGTTATAGTCGGAAAGCCTTTAATATCTTTGATTTCCTCCGCAGTAAAGACCCTGCTGAGCTCGCCTTTTTTGTCATAATATTCTTCCTTAAGCGGCAGGAAGTTGCCTTTATCAATCCACGAGAGTTTATAACTGTAATCAACATCCCCCTTCCTGGGTGCGCTTTTTACGACATAACAATCCCTTGCTCCGAGTTTTTCTTCTTTTACCATTGTATGTGTATCATCCTGAATATCCCTTCCCGATACATCCTCATATGTAAAGTCAGAGCCTACAAAGCTTGAAGTCTTGTCCTGCGCAGCGATCCTCCTAACCATGTTGATTGCAGGGACAAAGAGCCATCTGTCATCATCTTTTGCAGGATATTTGTAAACCATAAATGTCATATCTTTAACATCCGCAGGCTGAAAGAAATACATAAAGGATTTCTGCTCGCCGCCCGCCTCGCCGAAGTTTTTCCTGAGCATGGTGAGTTCCCTTACCCTCTCAGAGCCGCTTTTGCTTATGAGCTTCATCATTACCCTCGCCTTGAAATCCTTGCCCTGATAGTGAAAAGCAGCCTGTGATTTTTTCATCACATCTTCCGCGCTTATTGCAAAGACCTCAAAAGGCATAAGCATTACGAGAAAAACAACTAAAAATCTGAACATCTTAAACCTCCTTAAAAAGCCAGCCCTTCATCAATACAATCAGGGCCGGCAAATATATTATTGTCATTACTGCGCTCAGAAGCATCATGCTCACAATAAGCGCGCCTACTGTTATATACGGCGTAAGAGGAGAAAACATCATGACTGCAAAAGAAGCTGCGAAAAGGATCGCATTGCGCATGATGCCCTTGCCGGGCCGAGCCGCGGTCCAGAGAAGGGCATCTGTTAACGGCTCCTGTGCTTCTTTCAGTCTTTGTTTAAGCCTGCTTACAAAATGAATGGCAAAATCCACAGCCATACCGAGGCTGAGGCATGAAAGAACCGATATCGGCATATCAAACCTCTTGCCTGAAAAACCTATAACGCCATAAACGAGAATCACTGTGAATACCAGCGGCACATAGCTCACCAATGCCCATTTGAATGAACGGAAATTAAAGACGAGTATCACGAACACCACAATGAGCGCAAGGACAAAGCCCTTGACCATATCCCATAACACTTCATGGTTCCATATAAGGTTGAAATAGGCTATGCCGGCAGGCTTAAGCTCCAGCGGAATTGGACTTTGCTTTTTGTATTCGTTTGCCGCTTTTATTACCCCTTCCATTGCCCCTGAGTCCCAGGTCTTAAGCTGCACCCAGATATTCGCCTTCTTGAACGAAGGGTCAACCACGTTGTCCAGATCGGACGGCTTTGCCGACATGCTGAAGAGAAACAGGTACTGTCCCACGGCCTCTTTTGTTTCAGGCACCATATCGTATTCCGGGTTATCGTCGTGCAATACCCGGTTAATCCTTTTAACATAATCCACTACCGAGAATGTCTTTCCCACAACATTCAATTTTTCAAGGTGCCTCTGGAGCCCCTCTATATAACGCATGGCTTCCGGAGTTTTTATATATTCATCATTACTCTCCGAGATAGCCACAACATAGCCCAGTGATGTGCCGCCGAGAGCGCTGTTTATCTCCCTGTCTGCAACGCGCACCTCGCTGTTCTTTTTGAACCACTCTACCAGATTGTTATTCACCACAATCTTTGATATGCCTATAACTGCAATAAGGAAGAGGATAATGCCTGTAATGACTGTAGCCTTAGATTTGTAAACGCCCAGACCGGCAAGTCTTTTAAGTAATCGGGATGTCCCGCCTGTCGCCATACCCTCGCCCTGTGACGCCTTATCAAGGTTAGCCTCCTTCACAAACATGAACATCGCCGGTATAAAACTGAAGCTTAAAACCCTCAGCGCTACCGTGCCGAATGCCACAAGACCGCCGAATACCTTGACCGGAATGATATTCATAAACAACATCACTCCGAAACCTGCTGCAGTTGCCAGAGCTGTGTAGCGCACAGGACGTCCCACTGCCTTCATGGTCTCAATTATCGCAGCCTTTTTATCCCTCTTTTCTTTATAACGGAAATAAAACTCGTTAAAGATATGCATGCTGTCTGTTGCGATCGCCATCAGAAAGACCGGCGCCATTGAGCTCATGATATAAATGGGAACTCCGAGGGCTATGAAAAGACCCATGCTCCAGACAATGCTTATCATCGCATCCATCATCAGGGTTATGGATAAAAAAAGGTCTTTGAACATCATATATCTGACAAAGAGCATCACCATGCCGGCAATAGGCGCAAAGATTGCCATAAGCTTGAACATCTCTGCCCCAAAGGTATCTCTTGCGACAGGATCACCGGCAACATAGTATTTTTCATCGCCTTTTTCTTTCTTTAATATCTCCCGTATCTTGTCCGCTACCTCTTTGCCGTTGGCTCCTTTTTCAAGCGGCACATAAATAGCTGTAGTCTTTCCATCATTTGAGATAATGCGGTTCAGGAAGAGTGGGTTGTCATAGAGGTCTTTCTGAAATGCTTTTAACTCCACTTCGTTCTCAGGCACATCAGTCATAAGCGGCGCTACTCGCAGAGCGCCTTCGGCGGCAGTTACATTAGTGATAGTGGGGAAGCTGTTCACATCACGCGAGGCAACGCCTTTTATCCTCACGATCTCATCGGTTATCCTCTTAATCTTTCCCAGGGTATCTGTATTTACAATGCCCTTCTCGTTTTTTATTCCCACCGCAATCATGTCTTCATAAAGGCCGAATGTCTTATCAACCTCGTCATTCCAGACCCTCACATCCGAGGTCTCGGGCAGCATGTGCTTGGGGTTGGTGTCTCTCTGCATCTTCGGGAACTGGGTCATGAATGCAAGGGTGACGATTAAAGAAAGCACCACGATTAGTTTCGGGTGATTCACTGAAAACTCAACCAAAGAAAATTTACGCATTACTCCTCCAATAAAAATCGTTTCAGATTGTTCAGAGCGCTTTATAACTTACGGCAAGTTGCTCAGACCGTGCCTGATTTTCCATAAAAAATATTTTTCAAAAAGCGCCTTGCCCCATTTCCAATAAATTCCTTCCTTAAAAGCCGATTCCTGTCTCGGCGGCAGCAAGGGGTTTGCCTTCATATACGCGGCGGTATTGCCCATGTCCATGAGGCAGAAGACATCTATCGGGACTTCGGCAGGAAATGCACTGCCCTTAATCTCTGCCGCGATTGTTGCGGCAGAGGTCTTTGCCATCTTCACAGTCATATATCCTGTCTTTGGGACGCCCGTAGGAACAGGCGTCTGCTCAGGCGGCGCTATCGCGACTGTGACGCCGACGGCAAATATGTTCTTGTATTTTGTATGCCTATATCTGCCGTCAACGGGTATAAATCCCCTCGGATTTCCGAGATGAGCAACTGCGGGGACTCCCTTCATCGCCGGAGCGAACATAGAAAGCTTGAAGGGTATTTTAGAGCCGTCCTTAAGCTTCAGCTCCCCCGGAGTAATCTCTTCAACAGCGGCATTTACAATAAATTTTATATCCCGGTTTGAAAACTCGTCTTCCATTACCCTCTTTGAATTCCTGAGCCCTCCTATTCCGAAGTGGCCGATATACGGCTCTGAGGTAACGAATATTATGGGGGCCTTATGCCTTAGTCCCATTCTTCTTAGCTCAGCGTCTATCTCAAATGCATATTCATAAGGCGGGCCGAAACAGCTTACGCCCTGAACAGAGCCGGTTACAATCGCGCCGGGATTTTCAAGGAATTTATTCCAGGCCTTATTTGCTTTTTCAGCCTGCGGGAGCGTGAATATGCATTCTGCAATGCCCTTCTCCGGCATAAGCCCGGGGACCTCCTCAAAGGCCAGGTGAGGCCCGGTTGCGATAACTAAATAGTCATAGGACAGCTCCTGCGAGGTTGTCTTGACTTTTGAAGAATCGGCGTCAACACCTACCGCAGCTTCATTTATAAAGTTTATTCCCTTCCTTTCAAGGATCGGCCTTAACGGGATTGTTATGTCTTCGGCTTTTCTCCATCCCATTGCAAGCCAGGGCAGAGACGGTATGAAGACGAACTTGTCGTCATCGCATACAACAGTGACATCCGCCTTAGCGCCGAGAAGCCTTTTTAATTCAAATGCCGCTGTGAGCCCGCCGAATGAACCGCCTAAAATTACTATCTTTGCCATGTTGCCTCCCCATTAAGCTTTCAGCTTTTAGCCGTCAGCTTTCAGTAAAAACTCCCTTGTCCTGTCGTGCTGACCGCTGAACGCTGATTGCTGATTTCTATCAGAACATCCCAATAACTTTATCACTTCCAGCCATTAAGTCAACAAGGCCGTCGTAGCT
>SCSY01000232.1 GCA_004298625.1 Nitrospirota bacterium
TCTATCACACCTTCCCAGGTTGTCACAGGCCAGAGTGTTGCAGTAACAATGACCGTAACTAATAGCGGCTCGTCAACTATTAATAATATAAACCCTCCATCGCCTCTTAATTTTCAGGTATTAAGTGGAACTGTTAACAACAGTTGCACAGGCCCAAATCCAAGCACCATAGGCGCCCTTGCTCCGGGAGCCTCATCTACATTCGAATGGGACTGCACAATAACATCCACACAGATTGGAAGCACATTCGGGTATTATGGCAATGCAACAAGCGGGGCATTGAATTCTCAGCCAACTCCTGCTTATTCTAACACAGGAACTATTTCTGCCTATTCTGTCACTATTTCACCTACCACAGTCTATAAGGGCAATACACCTGTAACATTTACTTTCAAAGTTACAAACGGAGGAGGTTATCCTATCTACAAGGTGAAAATTTTTACGCCTGACACAGGCTTTGTCTATTCTACCGCATCCGGGGGCTGTACAACTCTATGGGCACCATCGTATGCAGGGACACCGACACAGATAACTTTCATTACAGGTTCTGGATGCACATGCGGAAGCGCGGCAAGCTGCATCCCATGCTCTAACGGTGTTTGCGATTTTACCGTTACCTATTCAGCCCTTCCCAATGTCAGCGTCAACACAGACTATAACTTTAGGGTTGATATATGGGACACTCCGTTATGGAAGCCGGGTGATTCTCCGCGAGCATCTATAGGCGTGATCCTTAAAGTAACTGTAAACAGCATTGTGGCTGAAGCGATACCATCTGATATTTCCCCTAATTGCACCTCTGAGGTTTTTGCCACGATTACACCAACACCTGTAGATGGGCAGACAGTAAATTTTTTATCAACAGGTGGAACATGGCAAGAAATAACCACTACAACCAGTGGAGAAGCTCGTGCAACACTCAGAGCGCCTTTGCCTTACAATGCCGCCATACCAAATGCAACGATTACTGTTACATACCAGGATGCATCTGCAAGCACAACAGTAATTTTTCCAAATGCAACATCTTGCACCGGAAGCCGGAAAAAGGTACGCTGGCGCGAGGTTCAGTAGGCTAATTATCCTTCAGGTTAACAGTCCCTGTCTGAGGGTCGTAGCTGTATTTTGACATATCCATCTCAGCGCCGAATGACCCTTTAATCTCATCGAGAGACATCGGATATCTGCCGTTTTGCGCATAAAATGCCTGAACCGTTTTTCTCACGGCATCGAGGTTTGCGGTCTCCCCTGCCTGCTGACCCTTTTTATACGCATCAGTCAGGGAATTCCCGTATTCAGCTACAGGATTTTTAGGCTCTTCCCCGCAGGAGACAAAGATGAATAAAACAAGAGCAGACAAAAATAACACCTTCATAAAACTATCTTATCACAAATTAAGTGTTAATCCTGTAAAATAATCCGTGTGGATTTTATTTGCGCTAATTTCAGCTTTCAGCCTCGCCACAAGCGACGCGCTCACAAAAAAGGCGCTCGAAAACAGCAATGAATATCTCGCTGCATGGTTCAGGTTTTTCTTTTCCCTTCCGCTTCTTGTCATCATCTGGCTTTTTATCCCCACGCCTGAACTGGGCAGAGAATTCTACGCGGCCTTTTTCATTGCCCTCCCGGTAGAAATAGTAACTATCGTGCTTTATATAAAGGCCCTGAAGGTATCTCCCCTGAGCCTCACCCTTCCCTTTCTTGCGCTCACGCCCGTTTTTCTTATCTTCATCTCATATTTCATAGTCGGGGAAGTCGTAACGCCTATGGGAGGAGCAGGAATTTTTTTTATAGCGGCAGGCGGCTATATGTTAAACATCAGCGCGATAAAGAAGGGGATCTTTGAGCCATTCAAGTCAATAACAAAAGAAAAAGGCTCTATTTTCATGATATGCGTTGCCCTGCTCTACAGCATAACCGCATCATTCGGAAAAAAAGCGATAGAGCATTCCTCGCCGTTATTTTTTGCAATAACCTATTTTATTGCGCTGACTGTTTTTTTTGCGCCGTTCGCGTTCTGGATGGGCAGAAATGAGCTGAAGAGTTTTCTCAGGGAAAAGAAATTCAAGGGATTGTTCCTGCCAGGTATATTTTACGCTGTTATGGCTGCGTCTCATATGCTGGCAATGAAGCTTACGAAAGTCGCTTATATGATCTCCGTGAAAAGGCTGAGCCTGATTATAGGAATAGCATACGGCTATTTTCTTTTTAAAGAAGAAAATATAAGGGAAAGGCTGTTCGGCGCAATACTGATGTTTATCGGTTTTGTGATAATTGTAACGGCATCATGACAAAGTAAATGATTCACATTACCTAAGACAAAGCATTGTGTTTGAGCGGTTTTATTTTGCCGATAGTCCTAAAGTAGAATTTAAGAAAATAAAGAGGTAAAATTCCTCAGAGCGAAGCGAGAATGAGCGAAAACATTATGCTTTGTCTTCAGTTCACTCTTTCAGTTTCCGGTTAGTTTTATGGCTGCTTATGCTGCCGGCTCTGCTACAGGATATACACTAATCTTAAGAGTATCGCGGTTCTTTCTCTCGAAAGCCACTGTGCCGTCAATCTTGGCAAACAGCGTGTCGTCAGTGCCCTTGCCGACATTTTGGCCTGGATGAAACTTCGTGCCTCTCTGCCTTACGATTACATTGCCTGCGCGCACTGCCTGACCTCCGAATATCTTAACGCCAAGCCTTTGCGCCTCGCTGTCGCGACCATTTCTCGAACTTCCTACGCCTTTTTTATGTGCCATATTATCCTCCGACCACTATATCGTTTATCTTCAATGTCGTATACTGCTGCCTGTGGCCGTTGGTTTTTCTATATACTTTTCTCGGCCTCTGTTTGTGGATTATTACTTTTTTCCCTTTTCCGGAACCCGTCACCTCTGCCTTAACCTCGGCGCCTTTAATATACGGAGAGCCTGTTATGCTCTTATCATCCGTGATTATTGCAAGCACCTTATCCAGTGTGACTGAAGCGCCTGTCTCTGCAGGCAATTTTTCTATACTTATATTGCCCCCTGCAACGACCTTATACTGCTTTCCGCCTGTTTCAATTATTGCATACATGATTATTTACCTCCAAAGTGCAATGTTTATTAAACACCATTTTCCATGGAAAAGTCAAGCGCGGGTCTATTAAATTTATTGCCTGCACGAATTGTTATTCGTGAATTTTTTTTTCAATGAATTCAACTTCTTCTTAAGAGAGGTCTTTCCTTCCTTGCCCTTGTTCTGCGAATTTATTATATTGCTTACAGTCGAGGCGCAGCTGCAAATCCCGTCGGCAGCTCCTATCATCTCATCTGTTATTTCACTAAATTTCTTTATTTTACTTGATCTGATAATTATCACCTCTCTTTAGCAATCTTTCTGTATACATTGCCTATCTTCTTAAGACTTCTTCTGAGCAAGAAATTCCCCAGTTGAGTCATAATTTTTCCGCCGTGCCCGGCTTTTATCTCCTCGGCATCGAGTTTGCCCGGCTTTTTCTTCCATCTGCCGATAATTTCAAACCCATAATCTGTTTCAAAACCAAGGTTATCTGTCTGAACAGCCAGAACCATGCTCCTGTTTGCCAGGTCATAATGCCTCAAGAGACCAACTTCACCCTTGGGAAGCCTTATGCGGTTAGTTATATCCACAACTTCAGTCCTGGTCCATGGAGGTATAACTTTATACCTCTCCTCATCTTTTCCCTTTAGGTGATTATCCAGGACATTATCGAAGAAGTTGGTGCTTATTTCGCCCATGCCAAGCACGTTGATGCAATAATATTCTTCGATGCCTAAAACCCTGCTGCATTTCTCGAAATACTCTTCTCTTGAACATTCGCCGAACTGGCCTAAATACCCTCCGCCATCGCAGATCCTGCTGCCATGAGGAAGCTTGAAACTCAATCCCTCTGTTTCGCAGGCCTGTAAAAAATAAATAAAACCGACGGTAGAGCCAACCAGGGCCAGTGGTTTACCGCTGTTTTCAGCATCCAATAAAGCTTTTAAAAGCACCTCTACATTCAGCCCGCGTGGCGTAATAAGGTAGGCGCTTTCCGGCGTGCCGAACTCGGTCCTTACCCTGTCTAATCCCACTGCCATTCCAATGCCCGGCGCCATTTGCGGAGAGGGCGTCATCAAAAGTATCTTCATCCTTTCCACATTCTGGAAAACATATTTTCTCGTCAGGAGACCATTAGCAGCGTTAATCAAATCAACAGCGCCTTTATCCCTTAATATAGAACCCTTACGCCTCGGGTCTGTTGTTCCGCTCGTAAAATAGGCTTGTTCCGCCTTATCTACAGAAAAAGACGCCATAACGAACTCCTTGAACGCAAGAGAAGGCACTGCAGGTATTTGCATCCAGTTGCCTGCAATATCGGGAGTTATGCCTTTCTTATCGCAGTATTTTTTATACGGCTCAATAGTGTTATACTGAAGTTCAAATTCCCTCAGGGTTAATTTATTAAAGCCATCTTCATCCTGATTTTCCATACCTCTCCGTATAAACTCCAGGATGTCCCTGTCAAGTTCTTTTACGAAGTCGGATTCGAGGGAATAATCTGTTTTTTCAGGCATTTTAAATTATATCATCCCAGCCCGGAATAAATCGCGCCAACCCTGGAAAACTGCCGGCTCATAAAATAATCCATAACCTTTGTGACAAATCTCCCGCCCGGATGAGAAGGGATATCCTTATCCGATTTGCCTTCAACATCAAAGCCCTTTTCTGTCTCATATCCCGTTTTATCCGTTTGCACTGCAAATGAAAACGCGCGATTCGTAATATCATAATGCCGTATCAGCCCCGGCTCGCCTTTCGGCAGTCTCTGAAAATTATGAGCGTCAACAACCACTACCCTCGACCACGGCGGGACCTGTTTATATCTTTCTTCCTTTATGCCTGCAAACAAATTCCTGAGAGCATTATCAAAATAAACCGTGCTGCTTTCACAAACCCAGAAGGCATTCAAACAAAAATCTTCCTCGATGCCTAAGACCTCGCCGCATTTTTTGATAAATTCGTCCTTAGGACACTTTGTATACCTGCCCATATATCCGCCGCTCTCGCACATCCTGCTGCCTTCAGGCAATCTGAACCTTATTCCTTCCTTCTTGCAGGCGTCAAAAAAATAGTCTATAACCATAGAGGCGCCCATTAAAGCAACGGGCTGCCGGGTCTTTTCAGTCGATTTCAAGGCCCTCAGCAATCTCTTCAGCTTGAGCCCGGAAAATGAGATAATAAATTCGCTGTCTGCTGCGCCAAATCTCTTCTCAAGTTCTTTCAGCCCGCTTGCCATTACCATGCCTTTTGCCATCTCGGGAGGAGGCGCCAAAAACAGCATCTTTATCTTTTCAGTGTCAGGGAACAAAAATCTTTTTGCCATCAAGGCATTTGTAGAACTTATCAATTCAACAGCGCTCTTATCAGGGTATATCGGACGCCTCTTTTTAGCGAGCTCTATTACCCCGCAATATTTCTTATCCTTTGAGGAAAGTTTCCTGAGGGCAAATGAAGAAACAGCCGGTATTTCGTCCCAGCGTGTTATAGTTTCGGGAGACAGATTTTTTGTTTTACAATATCCCCTGTAAACCTCTGCCGTATTATACAGAAGCTCAAACTCCCTTAAAGCTAATCGGTTAAATTGTTCTTCGTCTCTGCCTTCAAAACCCTTATTGACAAATTCCAATACATCTCTGTCCAGTTTTTTAACAAAATCCGAGTTCGTAGAATAATATGCCATTTAATCGCCTTTGTTCCCTCTGCGCAATATCCGCTTCTTAATGATATCCGAATAAGAGCGGTGATACTTCAATATCATGCCGGGTATTATAGCTGCGAGGTGATATGGAAGAAAATCACGGTCGGTTATCTGCCATCCGAGCAGGTATTTCCCTATGGCATAGACGCCCCACATGCTCACACCTATGATAATAAGGACTGTTCCGAGCGTCCTGACCCAATCCCTTTCGTTACTGTTCCTCATGCAGATTTGCCGATAGCTTTTTTAGTGTTCAATCCTGAAACCTGTATGGAAATTCTGGACCACAAATGGAATGCCCCAGTAACTTGTTATCATCACTAAAACAGCAACCATGGAATACCAGGCAAGGCTTCTGCCTCGCCAGCCCATTGTAATTCGCAAATGAAGGAACATCCCGTAAATCAGCCAGCAGACAAGCGACCACGACTCAACAGGATCCCAGTTCCAGTATTTGCCGTGCACCTGATTCGACCAAAGCGCGCCTGAGATAAGCATCAACCCGAACATTATGAACCCGCCTGCCACAAAGCGGTAATTCAGGTTATCAAGGCTATCAGGGTCAGGCAATTTCTCATAAATACCGGTTTTATATCTCTCCTTAAGCAAAAAAACCAGGCCTGTCCCTGCTGCAACCAGGACAGCGCCAAAACCGGTTGATGCTCCGACAATATGAAACCAGAGCCAGTAACTCTGTAACGACGGCGCAATCTGTCCGCTGACTTCCTTCATTAATGTGCCTGCCCAGCCTATTAATACAAAAGCAACAGGCATAACCAGCGCGCCTATAGCCCTCAATCTTTTTGAAGACGCCTGAACAATCAGAAAAATCGCAATTGCAATCAGAACGCCGGAAGTAATTGACTCTGAAATATCACTGAAAGGAAGGACTCCGCCTTTTATCCATCTGAACGCTACTGCCGTAACATTGCCTGCAAGACCCAAAAAACTGAGGATCAGGCCTGCGCTAAAAAGCTTCTCTTTCATGGAGATCAAACCGAAGATATAACTAAATGCGCTCAGTCCATAAAAAGCAACTGCCGTCCAGAAAAAAACCATTTCGCTGTTCATCCCTTACCTCCTCTTGCAAGAAATAAAAAAACTTATTGTTTCACGTTTATAAACTCTAATTATTCTACCATTTATGCTGGGATTAACCATGTAATTATTTCCTTTTTATCAATCTTGCAACTGTCGTCAAAATTATCCCCCCGAAACCTATCCAGAGACTTGTAAAGATTAAAGGCAGGCCGGGATTATGCCTTATGTCAATACTTGCCCAGTAACGCACTTCCTCCATTGAGAGGAAATAATCTCCAACACTAACCCTCTCCCTCAATGCTGCACTTCCGGAAAAGAGTTCTTTCCCATCTTCAGGGTCATCAGAGACGATTTCCCGAACATCAAAAAAGACCTCTCCAATCCTGCTGTTTTTAGGTGAAGGGTAATACTTCGCCTGCAGATAAAAAAGCTGCTGCAAAATGGAATCCTGAGGGAAGGGAATATAGCCAGGGGCTTCAGCTGTCCCGATAACATAAAGATATTTCTTATTCTCCTCCCTTATACTCTGCAGGGGAGAGTATGCGCCATAAAGCACATTTCCATTCCGGTCCCGCAAGACTATCAAAGGTGAAAATCCATCTCTTGCGCGATAAAACTTAAAACCTTTATATTCCAAATGGTTGATCACATAAATAAAATCCCGTTTTACCTCCTCCCTTCCCCCGACAGATATCTCATTTGCCACACCCATGTTTTTACCATTTACCTTGTGCCCTGTTACGAGTTTGTGTAAGACAATCCACATCTTAAGATTTCTTTCGCGCTCAAAAAACCTCCCCTGCTCTATATGGTCGTAACTCCGAGAGTCGGCAAGATTGAGCGTCTCACCTTCTGTAAGCCTTATAGTTCCTCTGAAATAAAACATGCTGTCATAAACAATGCCGATAAAAAGGAGTATAAAGCTCAAATGAAAGATTATCATTCCTGCAAAAATAAGGTCTATTTTCCTGCGCCATATCTTGGGAAAAAAACAGAAGGCAACGTTACTTATCAAAAAAACCAGCAGGACATTAAACCATATCGAAGAAAAGATAAACAAGCGCGCAACGGGAACCGGCAGCAATGCAGTGCCTGTAACACAGGAAATAAGTATTAAGACAAACAGGACTATTGTAAGCCTTACGGAACTTAAAAAATTGTATAGCTGATTAAAGATTCTCAACTTTCTCCACCTTCCACCAGAGTTCCTGTTTCCCTTTAGCTGCATAAACTATAAATTTTCCGTCAGGGCTGAAAGTATGCATCCAGATAAATTCGTAAGGGGGGAATTCTTTAACAACATTTCCATTTTTATCTGCAACCACAACAAACATCAAGCCATTTTTTATTGCCCTGTATGCAATCCTCGAACCATCAGGGCTGAAAACCGGATTGTAGACCAGTTCATAACCCGGGCCTTCTTTGTCGTCAACAATAACAACGCCCCTTCCCTCTCTCCTGGATGCGTAAACAATCCTTGATCCGTCCGGGCTGAACACAGGAGGTGCAATATCATCGCAAAGCAGACCTGCCTTACCATCAACAACAACAAAAACCTTGCCGCCTTTCATTGCTACAGAGGCAATCCTTGAATCATCAGGGCTGAAGACAGGCAGATAAACCATTTTGTCCGCCTTATATTCTCTTTCTTCCTCATCAACTCCAAGAAGACTTCTCCCCTTTTTTTTCGCAAAATAGACAATCTTTCTGCCGTCATGTGAGAACCCAATATTACTGACCGAGTCATAGGCATAGCTCTCTTTTTCAGCATCTCCCGCAAAATTGCTCACAACTACAAAACTTTGCCCGTCTCTTCTTGCGCCATAGGCAACACGCAGACCATCAGGACTGAAAACTACCTGGCCTATTGCTTCATACTCCTTCCCTGCCTTCCTACCCATCAGGGCTGTGCTGCTCACAACGCGCAAGGTTTTTTTATCCTTAAAATGCTGCTCTATATAAGCAATGAGTTTGCTGTCAGGACTGAACACAGGTGGCGCATAATACATATCAGCGCCCATGCTCTCCTTATCTCCAATAACAATATGCCATTTTCTGCCTTTACTCGCCTCATAAGCAATCATACGGCTATCAGGGCTGAAGACCGGTTTACCGATACCGGCATAGGAGTTGCCCTCTTTTCCGTCAACAACCACAAACATCTTCCCTTCTCTTGTTGCGCCATAGGCAATCCTGCGGCTGTCAGGACTGAACTCAATATCCCTTACTCCATCATAGGGGCTGCCTTCTTTTCCATCTACAACAACAAATATCTTCCCTTTATTTATTGCGCCATAGGCAATCCTGCGGCCGTCGGGACTGAACACGATATTTCTTACGCCATCATAGGACTTGTCTTTTTTATCGTTAATAACTACAAATTGTTTGTTCTCCTTTTGAGCAGCATA
>SCSY01000400.1 GCA_004298625.1 Nitrospirota bacterium
GGCGGGGTTGAAATTGAAGTATAGCCAGTCACCACAGGTAAAACATGAAAATCCACGGCGTCATCGCGCCCGCCAGTGCGCCAGCCACCGCCAAGTTGGCGAGCAGCCGGCGCGCAAGCGATGGAACCCGGCGCAACATGAGCGCCGCCAGCGCCAAACTCCACAGAACGGCGACGCCTAGCAGGGCGGCGCGGATTTCCGCCAGCCCGGCGACTTTCAGCCCTTCGGCGGCAAGCAGGGTGGCGGTCAGCGCGGAAAGGCCGAGGAATACCCCGATGCCGCCCAGCGGCGTGAGGCAGTAGGCAAGCCAGCGCGCGTTGTCCGCCGCTTTGCCCGGCAGGATCGCGCCCGCCGCGCGCAGCCAGCCCCACACCCAGCCGCCCACCAGCAGGGCGGTTAGCCCGATGTAGGCGAGGATGCCGAGGCCGTCGAGCCAAGTGAAAACGTCGCTGGACTCGGGGTAATGGGTGAGCAGCCACCAAGGGATGTCGTCCTGCAACAGCCGGAACGAATCGTGTTCTACCAGCCAGACGGCAACGGCCTGCTTGGCGGTGACGAACCACGGCGAGGACGACCACTGGAACGCGCCGACCGCCACGCCCATCATGCCGAACACCAGCAGGCGCGCCTCCCAGGGGCGAGCCTCACCGGGTGGGAGGTCGGCGATTTCGCTGCCCGGCAGGCGCGCCGCCAAGCGCACCGCATCGCGCTGGCCGCTGCACCGCCCGCACATGTGGCATTGCGCCGCGCCGGTCATGCGCCGGATGTCGATCAGCGGGCCGCACTGCACCGGCTGGCGGGTGTTTTCCGGGGCGGCGTTCCAGCGTTCGCGCTCGACGCGGAAATGCAGCGGGGCGAGCCGGGCAAGCAGGC
>SCSY01000233.1 GCA_004298625.1 Nitrospirota bacterium
AACTCCGAGCAGCTTGTTTTCAAAGGGTATGGGCGCAGCCAGCACCTGTTTTGTCCTGAACCCTGATTTTTCATCCCAGCTTTTATCGAAATTCAGCCGGGCGTCTATTTTCGCCAGTTCTGCATCGTTATACACATCGGCAATATTTATCATCTTGCCGGAATGCGCTGTATAGCCGGCAAGGCTGGTCGGAGATATCGGAACCCTTATCTCCTTAATGCCGCTGCCTACAAGATATTTGGAAACGAGTTCTTTTTTTGAGATGTCGGTGAGATAGATCGTAATCCTTTCAGCATCAAAAAGGCCTAAGATATTATCGCTCAGCTTGGTCAGGATTTCAGTGATATTGTTGGCTGCATGGATGCTGTTGGTTACATATCTGACTTTTTCGTTGAATTGGATCTGCCTTTGCAGTTCCTGCAGCTTGCCTGCCTCTATTTTGGTTTGCTCGGCCATGTTATCCGTCACCCCGTTTAGTTTTTAAATTTAAAGACCCTGGTGCCGGGAATATTATGCCATATATCACGTGTCATTTATGCGCTTATATCCGTTGGGCCGATAAGGAGGCTCGGAGAGCCGATGCCGCCGTAGAATCTCACGTCATCTCCTATCGCCTTGATTTTTTCAAAGAGTCCCAGTATATTCCCTGATATTACAGCTTCTTTTACGGGAAATTTTATTGCTCCATTTTCTATCCACAGTCCTGATACGCCGACAGAAAATTCTCCTGATATGGGATTTGCGGTATGCACTCCCATAGCCTCTGTGATATAGAGACCCTTATCAATAGAATTTATAAGACTGTTGAAGGGAATAATATCAGACCCTGAAACGGCATTTATATACAGATTTGTTATGCCGACTGCCGGAAGCCCTGTATATCCGCCGCGCACGGCATTGCCTGTGGAACGGACCCCGTCTTTTTTTGCGGTGTATGTATTGTGCAGCTGGCCCTGAAGCACGCCTTCTTTTATCAGGACTTTTTCCGATGTTGCAACCCCTTCATCATCAAAAGGTCTTGTGCCGAGCCTGCGCTGCATCAGGCCGCTGTCAATCAGATTTATGTTTGAACTGATAATCTTCCGGCCGGTCTTGCCTTTTAACAGAGATCTTCCTTTTTGCACTGATTCTGCCGAGAGAGAAGATGCAAACACTCCAAGGAATTCTGCGGCAACGGAACTGTCGAGTATGACAGGCGCCTTTGTAGTAGTGATTTTTTTTGAGCCGAGTAACTGCACTGCGCGCTTTGCGGCATTTATTCCGATATTCTTAAATGAGATATCGCTCAAAAACCTGCTTCCATCGGCATCCCATCCCATTTGGGCCTCATTGTTTTCCTCTGCGACGGTTATGACCTGCGCCGCTGCTTTTGTATAAGGATATGATATGTCAATGCCTTTTGAGTTCAGTATCAGGATTTCGCCGCTGCTGAAGGTCCCGGAGGCCTTTCTTGTTTTTTTTATTCTGTCGTCGAAGTCCTTTGCTGCTTTTTCAATACTTAGAACATGGTTTATTGCATCATCTTCTTTCAGGTCTGCTGCTTCCTTGTCGAATATCTCAAGTTTGCCTATATCATGCTTAAGGTTGCCGGTCCCTGACGGCAGATCCAGATATTCATCTCTGTCGGTCCAGTCAGCCGATTCCGTTGCACTTTTCACAACCGATTCCATTTCATCGGCAGATGTTGAATAAGAAAATCCAAGCCTTCCATCCTTTATGACGCGTAAGGAATACCCGAAGCCGAGCGATGATTCGATTGCATCTACTGCAAAATTTTTTACTTCGAGGGAGAGGTTTTTTGAAGATTTTATATATGCCTCTGCCTGGTCTGCTCCTTTTTTCAGCGCAAGCTCAACGATCCTGGATGCGAATTCCCTGTTAGTCTTCATAGTATGTTGCAGAGGCCGAGTCGGATTCCCATACAGTTACGGCAGACACCTGCGCATCCTCCTCGCTAAGTTTTTTATTTAATGAATCGTATATCCATTTTGCTATGTTTTCGGATGAGGGATTTTTTTCCGTGAAAGGAAAGATATCGTTTAAAAAGGAATGGTCCAACGGCTCTATAACCTCATTCAGAATGTTTTTCAGGTCATGGAAGTCCATTGCTATGTCTATATCATTCAGCCTTTCTGCTACCACGTGCACCTGGACTTTCCAGTTGTGACCGTGCATCTGCTCACATTTGCCTTTGTAGCCTCTCAATTGATGCGCGGCAGCAAAGGTTGTCTCTACCATAAGTTCAAACATCGTGTCATTCCTTCCATGTCAGGGATTAGTATTGTATCGGTAAAACAACGCCGGCAACCGGCGTTGTTTAGTATTTTATTTGCCCTCTTCGGCAGTTTTTTTAAATATTGATATATACGGCAGATTTCTGAATTTATTGTCATAATCAAGGCCGTAACCAACCACAAATTCATTGGCTATCTGAAAACCCACATAATCCAGAGGGACGTCCACTTCTCTTCGGCCTCGTTTATCGAGAAATGCGCATATCCTCAGACTCTTCGGCGACCTCGCAAGTATCCTTTCCCTTATATAGTTGAGGGTTATGCCGGAGTCAACAATATCTTCTATCAGCAGGACGTCTTTATCCTTTATATCCTCTCTTATGTCATAGTGAACCTTTACTTCTCCTGTTGTGCCGGTTTTTAAATAGCTCGATGCTATTATAAAGTCAACCGAAAGAGGAACCCTTATCACCCTTAACATATCGGAATAAAACATAAAGGCCCCCCGAAGGATCCCGACTGCAAGAAGGTTTTTGCCCTTATAGTCCGACGATATCCTGTCAGCCAGTTCCCTGACTTTTCCCTGAATCTGCTCAACTGTAAAAAGCGGTTTTCCTATAACCATTATATCTCCCCGGTATAACCCTCAGTTCGGGATAAACTGTATTTTCAGCGCTGTATTGCCTATCTGAATTATATCACCGTCTGATAATTCTATTTCCTTAACCCCTTTTCCGTTGACCATGCTTCCGTTTGTGCTGTCGAGATCTTTGAAGACAATCTTTCTCCCAAGAGCCTCCAGGGAAGCATGTCTCTTTGAGACTGTCATGTCCCTTATCCTGAGGTCTGCATCTCTTCTGCCTATTGTGCACGGCAGGGGGACATTGAACTTATTGCCCTTTTGCGGTCCATCGGTAACCTCGATCCTTACCCTTATCGGCTTTTCCGCCTTTGTTGAAGGAGGTTCGGCAGGCGCGGGCTCGATAATTTTGCTGCGGTCCTGCAGCAGAGCCTCTGATATAAGGAATGGTTTAATCTCTGACACATCGCTTGCCTCTGAAGTTGTAATATCGCGATAGACCATTATCTCGACCGGAGCTTTATCGGAAGGATATGCGTAAAGGAGCATCTGTTCGGAAAGAGAGCTTTCTTCCGTTCCTGCCTGTATCCCTGATATATCCGCAAAATGCGCCATCTTTGGCTCGCCTGAATGGAAGTAGAAAAAGTTGAACATGTTATTTTTTTTCAATATCACAAAGGCCGCTGCATTTTCAGCCTTAATCCCGGCAAGGATGTTTTCAAGATTAATCATGTCTGCAGAAGCCTTGATGGACGGCTCTCTCTGAAGAAACACCAGCAGGCCCTTAAGGAGCACCGGGTCTGTCTTAGACAGGGAAAGTGTTCTCTTGTCCTTAACGGACGATAAATGCATTAAGAAATCTTTTATGCTCATAGGCATGGGCTTGCCGTTTGCTATATAACCGGCAGCGTAAGCATCGCCCCTGAGAAAAAACAGGAAATATACGGCATGAGGCTCGTCAACCCTGATCATGCCGATAAATGATTCACCTGCTCTGTCTATCTCGTCTATTGTAATAGTAAACAATTCGGGAGTGTGCGGCTTATGCCTGAATACTGCCTCGCCTTCGGGAAAAACCTCTTTTGTCATACCAATATTGTTTTATATACCGATTTTTTTGTCAACACTATTCGACGCTCTCAATTTAGGGTTGACTTAAAACTTTCTTTGACTGAAAATCATAGTGTCATGAAAAATATAAAACTCTTGATGGAATATGACGGCACGAATTATCACGGTTGGCAGGAACAGAATTTAGCCATTAGCCAAAGGAATATCGTTACGATACAGGGAATGCTTCGGGAAAATATAAAAGCAATAACCGGTGAAGATGTAAAGGTCATTGGTTCGTCAAGGACTGATGCCGGTGTCCATGCCCTCGGCCAGGTTGCTTCATTTCTTACAGATTCATATCTTGAGCCTGCGGTATTGCAGAGGGCCTTGAACTCACTGCTTCCTGAAGATATAAAAATCCTCGATGCCGAAGAAGTGAACGAGGCATTTCATCCGAGATATGATGCCGTCAGCAAGAGCTATTTCTACCTTATATCCAATATGAGCATTTCGTCTGCTTTCCTTTACAGATATGCATGGAGAGTGCCGCACAGACTTGATATGGATAGTATGAAGGAGGCAGGGAGCCTTCTTAAGGGCAGGCATGACTTTTCGGCATTCAGGGGCGCGGGCTGCGGGGCAAAGACAACCGAGAGGGAGATAATCTCATTTGATATTGAGAGGCTGGAAAGGATTGATTTTATGACAGCAGGCATTACCGGGGATTTCATAAAGATAAGGATAGAGGCAAATGCATTTTTGAGGCACATGGTAAGAAATATTGTCGGGACCCTCATCGAGATCGGGAGGGGGAAGATGGCTGTAAATTCCATTTCAGCTGCCTTTGAACATCGGGATAGAAAAAGGACAGGCCCCACAGCGCCGGCAAAGGGATTATTTTTGGAGAAAATAAATTACTAGCTTCTAAAACTAAAAGGGCAACGTTTCCGTTGCCCTTTTAGTTTGCGTATATTTAAGGTTATCCCATGTCTATGGTTCTTTTTCTATGGCCTCCATCTGCTCTATCTTTTCCTGGCAGTCTCTGCAATATATTGCAAAGGGCATAACCTTCAATCTTTTCTCGTTTATCTCTTCACCGCAGGACTCGCAGATTCCGTAAGTTCCCTCGGCAAGTTTTCTGAGAGATTCATCTATCTTTACAAGCTTTTCCCTGTGCGTCCCGAGCTGTCTGAGACTGATGTCTTCAGAGAGGTCTACAATAGACCAATCGCCATCGTCAAGCGCGGTGTCCACAAGCTGCCGCGTCTCTCCCCTGATATATTTTGATATTTCGGTCTTTGCTTCTTTAACAAGCTGCTCCCTTATCTGGAGCAAAAATTTCCTAAGGGCTTCTTTTTTCTCCTCGGGGGATTGTTTTTCCTGTGCAATGACTTTCTTTACCTTTGCAGGGGCTAAAATGACCTTTTTCCCCTTTGCCTGTTGCACCCGGCTTGCAAGGAGCTTTCTTTTTTTAACGGCAGGTCTTGCCGATTTTTTTTCGGCAGATTTTTTCTTTTTTGCCTTTACCGGTTTCCCCTGCTGTTTTCCGATTTTTTTAACTGTTTTTTTAGTTATTTTTTTCAATTGTTTTTTTATTGCCATTATTTTGCCTCTTCTGCTTTTTCTGTTTTCTCCCCTTCTTTAAAGACCTCGATAATGCTCCTTACAGTTATGCCCGCGGCCTGTAATGCCTTCTGAATATCAGGTAATTTTGCGTCCGTAACCTTTAAAACGAAATTGCTGTTAGCCATGCTACACCTCCATTATCTCTTTTTCTTTATGCATCAGTATTTCGTCTATCTTTTTAATATAAGTATCCGTCAATTTCTGTATTTCATCAAGGGATTTTTTCGTATTGTCCTCGCTTATATGTTTTTCCTTCTCCAGTTTTTTTATTTCTTCGTTTATGTCTCTTCTTATATTTCTTACCGCAACCTTTGAATCCTCGGCATTTTTCTTTATGGCCTTCACAAGCTGCTTTCTGCGCTCCTCCGTCAGTGCTGGTATGTTCACCCTTATTATCTTGCCGTCATTTGAAGGCGTGAGTCCAAGGTCTGATTTCATTATTGCCTTTTCTATCTCTGATATCAGCTTTTGCTCCCACGGCTGGACTGCGATCTGGCGGCTCTCCGGAATACTTAATGCGGCAAGTTGCTGCAGCGGGGTCGGAGTGCCGTAGTAGTCAACCTTTATTCCGTCAAGAAGCGCAAGGGACGCGCGGCCTGTCCTTATAGAGGAAAATTCCTTTTTAAGGGCGTCTACTGCGTGGTCCATCTTTTCAGCGGCTTTTCTTTTTATTTCCTTTTCCATAGTCTCCTCCCACCATGGTGCCTATTTTTTTGCCCAGGGCAACTTTGCTGATATTATCTGTGCCTTTAAGATTAAATACCACAATCGGCAGATTGTTGTCCATACATAATGATATTGCCGTTGAATCCATGACGCTGAGACCTTTTTTTAGGACCTCCATGTAGCTGATGGTCTCGTATTTTTTTGCCCTGGGGTCTTTTACCGGGTCGGCAGAATACACGCCGTCAACCTTTGTCGCCTTCATTATCACATCAGCGCCTATCTCCATCGCCCTCAGCGCAGCAGCGGTATCGGTTGTAAAATAGGGATTCCCTGTGCCGGCGGCAAATATTACTATACGGCCTTTTTCAAGATGCCGCATGGCTTTCCGTCTTATATAAGATTCGGCCAGTTCTCTCATCTCTATGGCCGACTGAACCCTTGTAGTGATATTGTTTTTCTCGAGTGCATTCTGAAGCGCTAATGCATTTATCACAGTGGCCAGCATTCCCATGTAATCTGCCGATGCGCGTTCCATTCCCTTTACGCTTGCCTCCACGCCTCTGAATATGTTGCCTCCGCCTATGACTATGGCAAGCTCGGCGCCCATTTTAACAACCTTTTTAATTTCTTTGGCTATAAAATCAACAGTGGCAGAATCTATGCCGAAGCCCTTGTTGCCCATAAGCGCTTCACCGCTCAGTTTTAAGAGGATCCTTTTATATTTTAACGGGGCTTTCACTCTGGTTTTATTTCTCGCCGAGCTGGAACCTGGCGAAACGCCTGATTAAAATATTCTCTCCGAGCTTGGCTATCTTTTCAGTAACAAGATCTTTTACCTTTGCCTTCTGCTCCGGATCTTTTATGAATATCTGGTCGAGCAGGCAGGTCTCGCTGAAAAATTTATCGAGTTTCCCCTCGACTATCTTTTCAACTACCTGTGGAGGTTTATTTGTTACCTGCGCCCTATATATCTCCTTTTCCCTTTCTATAATATCCTGAGGCACATCATCACGAGAAAGATAAGATGGATTTGCAGCGGCAATGTGCAAAGAGATATCTTTGACAAGCCCCTTGAAGTCATCCGTCTTTGCAACAAAATCCGTCTCGCAGTTTATCTCTACCAATACTCCTATTTTATCCATGTGTATGTATGAGCCTATAAGCCCTTCCGACGCCGTCCTTGTTGCCTTTCTTGCAGCGCTCGCCAGACCTTTTTGCCTGAGGCAGTCTATTGCCTTTTCAAAATCGCCGCTTGTTTCAGCGAGGGCCTTTTTGCAGTCCATCATGCCTGCGCCTGTTTTTTCCCTGAGTTCTTTAACCTTATCAGCCGTAATAGCGCTCACTATTCCTTTACCCCCTCAGTTTCTTCCTGCCGGACTTTTTCTTCGACAGCCGTCTTTTCAGCCTCTTCGGCAGCGGCCTTGTTCAATGTCGCCCTTCCTTCGAGAATGGCCTCCGCCATCTTTGCCGCAAGGAGTTTTATCGCCCTTATTGCATCGTCATTGCCCGGTATAACATGGTCAATCTCATCAGGGTCGCAGTTTGTGTCAACAACACCGACTACCGGTATCGAGAGTTTCCTTGCCTCGGCAACGGCAATCCGTTCCTTTTTGGGATCTATCACGAATACCGCCGCAGGAAGGCCGGTCATCTCTTTTATGCCGCTCAGGATTTTTTCGAGTTTGCCGCGCTCTTTTTCAAGGGCTGCTATCTCTTTTTTGGGAAGGACATCATAAGTCCCGTCCGTCTTCATGGTCTCTATCTGTTTAAGTCTTTCTATGCTCTTTTTGATTGTCAGAAAATTTGTCAGCATGCCGCCGAGCCATCTTTGATTTACAAAGAACGCGCCTGCCCTTTTTGACTCTTCGTATATTGCATCCTGGGCCTGTTTTTTTGTGCCGATGAAAAGGACGTTCCCGCCCTTAGCCGCGGTATTCTTAACAAAATTGTAAGCATCTTCAAGACCCTTCATTGTTTTCTGAAGGTCAATGATATAGATGCCGTTTCTCTCGCCAAAGATGTATTTTTTCATCTTCGGGTTCCAGCGTTTTACCTGATGTCCGAAATGAACACCGGCTTCAAGAAGCTCTTTCATTGTTGCGACCATTTGATTCCTCCTCTGGTTTTTCCTCCGCCTTTTCCTCTGCACCCTTTCGGGACCACGCAGAAGAAAGTTGATGGCGTGTGTTTTAACCCCGTCAGGAAGCCTTTCCCTCGGAGTTTACAGGGTAAAATGCTAACATAAAAGACAGATATTTTGCAAGGGGAGGGGCTAATAATAAAAGTTTGGCGATAGGGTTAGCCCTGCGCTCATTCTCGCTGCGAAGTGGCTCCTCCGCCCCAGGCGGATTCGCCGAGGCGAAGAGGAATTTTGTCTATGGTTTGTTTGACATCTAAAATATTTTCGTGATAGACTTTGAGCACTTTTACAGAAAAGGAAGTGGGAAAAATGAAAAGCCATCGTAAGTCGGAGAAACTTTTTAAGCAGGCAAAGGCTGTAATGCCGGGAGGCGTGAACAGCCCTGTTCGGGCTTTCAAGGCTGTCGGCGGGAACCCTGTTTTTATAGCAAAAGGAAAAGGCTCAAAGCTCTATGACGTTGACGGCAACTCTTACATAGACTATGTGCTTTCATGGGGACCGTTGATCCTCGGTCACGCTCACCCAAAGGTTGTAAAGGCTCTTAAAGCAGCGGTGGATAAAGGCACGAGTTACGGGGCGCCGACGCCCCTGGAAATTGAGCTTGCAAACCTTGTTCTCAAGGCATACCCCTCAATGGATATGGTGAGGATGGTAAATTCAGGCACGGAAGCTACCATGAGCGCGATAAGAGTTGCAAGAGGTTTTACAAAAAGGGATAAGATCATAAAATTCGAGGGATGCTATCACGGGCATGCTGACGGATTGTTGGTAAAAGCGGGTTCGGGCGCAATGACATTCGGAGTGCCGGACAGCCCCGGAGTCCCTGAATCATACGCTAAAAATACAATTACGCTTCCTTACAATGACATTGATGCTTTAAAGGCGGTCATAGAGAATGCCTGGAGAGAGATTGCCTGCCTGATTATTGAACCTGTTGTCGGGAATATCGGGTGTGTTTTGCCGAAGCCGGGTTTTTTAGAGGCAGTAAGGGCATTAACAAAAAAATACGGCATAGTCCTGATATTTGATGAAGTCATGACAGGTTTCAGAGTTTCTTATGGAGGGGCACAGGAACGTTACAAGATAAAACCGGATATGACATGCTTAGGAAAGGTAATTGGCGGAGGTCTTCCTGTCGGAGCTTACGGCGGAAAGAAGGAGATAATGTCGATGGTATCGCCGGAAGGCCCTGTATATCAGGCAGGCACATTGTCAGGAAACCCTCTGGCAATGACGGCAGGGATAGAGACGCTTAAGATACTTTCATCGAAGGGGACCTTTAAGAAAATAGAAAAGCTTTCGGCGCTGCTCGAAAAAGGGCTTGCAGATGCAGCTAAAAAAGCGGGTGTAAGAACCAGGTTCTACAGGGCAGGCACGATGTTCTGCACGTATTTCACTGACAGAGAAGTTTATGATTATGCTACCGCGAAGACTGCCGATACTGCAAGATTCGCAAAATTCTTCATGGGGATGCTGAATAGGGGCGTAAATATAGCGCCTTCACAGTTCGAGGCAGGGTTCATGTCGCTGGCGCATACTGAAAACGACATAGAGAAAACGGCAAAGGCAGCTTACGAGTCTTTAAAGAAAAGTTAAAAGTTGAAAGTGGAAAAATAAAAATTGGCAGAAAAACCGGTATTCAGACAACTCCTTGAGGCAAGCACGATAGGGCTTAATCTTGTCCTTGCAACATTTGTCGGGCTTGGAATGGGATATGCCCTTGATCACGTTCTTGATAAATACCTCCATATAAAAACTTATCCCTGGCTTACGATTATATTTTTACTGCTCGGAATAATTGCGGGTTTCCGTGAGATGGTCAGGATGGCAAGGAAGACTTACGATGGAAATAATAAGAAGGATATATAAACAATCTGCCTTTATACTGATACCCCTTGCCGTTATTTCGGCTTTTTTTGAGTGGAGGAAATTGCCGCTCAGCATCCTGATCGGCGGCGGTCTTGCGGTTGCAAACCTCAAGGGGCTTGCATGGGGTGTTCAGGGGTTGGTGGGGACCGGGCAGCAGGCAACGGGGATGCTTGTTTTTTTCAGTCTTATAAGGTTATTTATCCTGATAGCGGTTATCGTTATTCTGCTCTGGCTCAAGATCATAAACATAGCAGGCATCTTTATAGGGTTTACAGCAGTCCTTATCCTTCTGCTTAAGGAAGGGGTCAGGTCGGCAAGGGATGGGGGTTAGATGAAGGAGGTTTTTTATGCTTGAGCTGAATTTCTCGAATATGATGGGAGAGATGATTGGTGAAAAAGGCGTAGCCGAGAGACAGATTGAAGGCATAAAGACAACGGTATGCAATATAGACAAACGGATAAATTCAAAGGAAAAGCCCGAACTTGCGTTTATAGACCTTCTTAAGCAGGACACATCGGAAATTAAAAAAACAGCGTCTTTTATTAGAAATAATTTTGAGAATTTTATCATACTCGGAATCGGCGGTTCTGCTCTCGGGCCAAAAGCGATTTTGGAGGCTCTCAGCCCTTTCCACAATATTGATAAAAAACCACGTGTATTCATCTA
>SCSY01000401.1 GCA_004298625.1 Nitrospirota bacterium
GCGTGCGCGAGAGGGATATTTTTACCCTCGAAGGCCGTCCCGCCATCCTGCTGGACGGCCAGCCGGTAATCGCCGCCCGCCTCGAAGACCTGCTGGAACTGCCTGCCAAAGAGCGAACTGCGGGGACGCACGACACCCTGGCGTGCATCGTGCTTCAAGTAGGCGACGAACGACTGGGACTGCTGGCGGACGATCTGCCGACAGAAGAGGAAGTGGCGCCCAAGCCACTCGGCGCGCCGCTCAAGCGCGTGCGCAACGTTTCCGCGCTGGCCTTGCTGGGCAGCGGCGAAATCTGCGCGGTGCTGAATCCCTCCGACCTGCTGCGCTCGGCGAACCAAACGAGCGCGGAATTCGGAATGCGGAGCGCAGATGCCATTCCGCATACGAAAGTCGCTGTTCTGTTGGTGGAAGATTCAGTGTTGATCCGCGCCATGGAGAAACGCATTCTCGAAGACGGCGGCTACGAAGTGGTCACGGCGGTGGACGGCGTGGACGCGCTCAACGCGCTCAACGCCAATGGCAACCGCCCCTTCGCCGCAGTAGTGTCGGACATCGTAATGCCCAACATGGATGGCCTCGCCCTCACCGCGCACATTCGCGCGGAGCCGCGCTACAAGGCGCTGCCGGTGATCCTGGTAACCACCCTCGCATCGGACGAGGACAAGCGCCGCGGCCTCGACGCCGGCGCCAACGCCTACATCCCCAAGCCGTCGTTCGACCAGCGGGTGCTACTGGACACCTTGAAGAGGCTCATTTGAACGCGGAATTCGGATATCGTTGAAACTCAGCAAAATTCATGGCAGCTTGGCTTTTCTACTTTATTTGTAACTATTCAGGTGGTGGTGGAAATCACCACCGCCCCAGTCCCTTCCCCCTGGCAGGGGGAAGGTTAGGATGGGGGTCGAAAGGTGGCGTAAACGACACACTTTCATTTCTTCACCACTTTACCCCCATCCCGGCCTTCCCCTTGCCAAGGGGGAAGGAGAAAAACAGCGCCTACCTGAGTAGGCTCTAATGCAATAACAAACGACAACAAATTGTCGCTTGTGAAGTTGCGATTTCAGGTGAAGGTCGCAATTTCTGATAAGAATTTTTCACGCGAAGACGCGAAGCCGCGAAGCCGCGAAGAAGGGGGGGGCGAGTAAGAATGGGCGGCCTCGTTCCCAACTCGCAAAAAAATACGGGTTCGATTCTCTTCGCGCCTTCGCGTCTTCGCGTGAGTCGGCTTGGCTGTTCGCCAAAAGCGAACCTCA
>SCSY01000234.1 GCA_004298625.1 Nitrospirota bacterium
TATTTTCTCATCCATTATCAGGAGAAGGAGCTCCTCAGGAATTCCGTAAAATACGGGCACTCTTTCATAGACTTCGTAGAGAAAAGCACGCGTTACGGAATGCTCACCTTTCAGCAGCTCCTGATTCAGCAGACTGTCGAGGCTATAGGTTCAGCCGAGGGCATTATAAGAATAAGGATGGTTGACGGCAGAGGGAGGATTGCCTATTCGTCAATAAAGGAAGAGAAGGGGACCATGCCGGGCAAGAATGAATCCGTCTGCATGCTCTGCCATTCCAATTCCCGCAGGGCCATAGAGATGCCGAGCTCGACGATAAGAAGGGGTGAGGATGGATACAGGGTGTTGAATATCCTGCAGCCGATTTATAATGAACCTGCATGTTATACCTCTACCTGCCATGTGCATCCGAAAGAACACGGTATACTTGGATTTGTAGAGGCTGATATCTCTTTAGCCATTCTTGACAAGGCCATAAAAAAGCAGGAGTTGGCTATAACGGCCTATGTGCTTGGTTTTATATGCCTGCTGTCGGTGGTCCTCTGTACGATACTCTGGAACCTCGTGTCCACCCCTCTCACCATACTTACACGCGGGATGGAGCGGGTGGCTGCCGGCGAACTTGACTATACTGTAAAGATAGACACGAGGGATGAGATGGGCGAGCTTGCGACTGCATTTAATGCCATGACATCGGACTTGAAGAAGGCAAAAAACGAGCTTGTCGAATGGGGCAATACCCTTGAGAAAAAGGTTGAAGATAAAACCGAAGAGATCCGCAAGGCCCAGGCAAAACTCATACATTCTGAAAAGCTTGCCTCGCTTGGAAGGATGGCGGCGGGCGTGGCCCACGAAATAAACAGCCCCTTAACAGGCATAGTCACCTTCGGGCATCTCCTGCGTAAGAAATTCCCTGAGGGCAGTCAGGATAGAGAGGATATCGAGGTTATCATAGAACAGGCCAACAGGTGTTCCAATATCATAAAAGGCCTTCTTGGATTTGCAAGGGCCACGTCGGCGGAAAAGGGGCCTACAAATATAAATGACATAGTGAACAGTTCCTTAAACATGGTGCGGCACAAGGCGGACTTTTTTAATATCAAGGTCGTCCTTGAGCTCGATGAATCTCTCGCTTCTATAAGGGCTGACGCCTCCCAGATTCAGCAGGTGTTTTTAAATATGATTATCAATGCGGCGGATGCAATGGAGGGAAAAGGGACTTTTACCGTAACCACACGGAAGGTTGATGAAAACGGAGTTCCTTTTGTGGAGGTTGAATTTAACGATACGGGGCCCGGCATAAATGAAGAAGACATTCCAAAACTTTTCGAGCCTTTTTTTACGACAAAGCCTGTCGGCAAGGGCACGGGTCTCGGCCTTGCCGTAAGTCACGGCATTATCCAGGATCACGGAGGCAGAATACGCGTGAGAAGCGCTATCGGCAAGGGGACAAGTTTCTTTGTAAGGCTCCCTTTTTATGAGGGATAAGCAATAGATATATAATTGCAGAATGGAGGAGTTTGCTATGGACAAAGGCAATATCCTTGTAGTAGATGACGAAGACATAGTGCTCTTGAGCTGCAAAAGGGCTCTCACTCCCGAAGGTTATAATGTCAAGACAGTCAGAAGAGGAGCAGATGGTTTAAGTCTGCTCGCAAATGAAGCGTTTGACATTGTAATGACCGACTTGAAGATGCCTGATATGGACGGCATAGAAGTCCTCCGGAGGGTGAAGGAGGGCTGGCCTGCCGTAGAAGTCATTATCATAACAGGGTATCAGACGGTCGAAACTGCTGTGAAGGCTATAAAACTGGGGGCGTTTGATTATATTGAAAAGCCTTTTACGCCGGAGCAGATTTTAGCGGTAGTAAATAGCGCTATTGCGCGAAAGGCAAAGAAGTAGTGATATGCGCTCTATCTCTATTTTTTGAGCAGCTTAATAATTGTAGATTTAGTTGTATGGATTAATGTATATTTGTTTTGGGAGCGGGCAT
>SCSY01000023.1 GCA_004298625.1 Nitrospirota bacterium
GCAGAACTTGCAGGTTTTTTGCCCATTATAAATCCGGTTCCATACTGCCTGACAGTAATGAGGTCCCTGAATCTTTCGAGCGCCTTATGCTCGCTGCATATCCTTTTCTTTACGAACTGCCCAACAAATACCCTAAGCCCCGCACCCATCGCCCTAAGCCCAAGCCCCAAGGCGGCAGTTGTTTTGCCTTTGCTGTTTCCAGTATAAATATGTATGTATCCTTTACGCATAGCGATATTCATACTGCATCTGCTGCATGGAACCATCTCTGAGAAGATAGGGGACCTTATCTTCTGATATCAATTTAAAGGCATACGTTATCACCTCTTTATAAAACTCGCAAAACTCCGCCTTTCTGTACATATTGCCCCTCGCATACATCTCTGCAGGGCACGGTGAACCGCAGATATGCCTGAAGTCACAGGAACTGCACTCATCGATCTTTTCCACAGTCCTTGCCCTGATAGTCTTAAACGGCTTTGAGCTCATCACCTTTTCAATTGACGTCTTGAAGATATTGCCTCCTGAGAATTCCTTCATGCTTATGAATTCTCCGCACGGGACCATATCGCCGTTTGCGGTGACAGTGAGGAATGTGCGCCCCCCGCCGCATGGCGAGATGTCGCACATCATGCGTCTTGCGGTCGGTGATATTATCGCAAGGATGATATTTGCGAAATTGCCGACAACAATCTGCCTGCCGGATTTTCTTGTAAGCTCCATTGCTGTCTCAACCGCATTTATTAATTCTCTTGCGAATTCTTTTTCGTCCGGCTTTTGTTTCAATGCCTGTTTCTGTGTTACGCGAACAGGATTTAAAAGAACGCACGGCACTTTTTTCTTATGAAGGAATCTTACATGCTCTGAAAGTTTCTTGACATTGAATTTCGTGACAGTAGAGATTACGTTCAGCCCCTCATAGCCTTTAAACCAGTCTAATGCCTGAACGGCCTTATCAAAATTACCTCCGCCTTTTACCGCTATCCTTGACAGATTATTTGTTTTTGCGTCAGGAGCATCAAGCGATATACCAACACCTACCCTGTATTTTTTCATGAACTCCACGTCCTTTTTTTCAAGGAGGAGCGTATTTGTCTGAATGCCGAAAGCAAATTTACTGCTGAATTTTTTTATGGAATCAAACAATATGTCCTTTACCATCAGCGGTTCGGCGGCGTGAAAAACGATAACAGGTTTTTTCTTTGAACCCTTAAAATGAAGCGCAATCTTTTCCAATACTGTATCGAGTTCCTTTCCCGTCATCTGGGTGCCGTGTTTTCGTATCTCGGCGGGGATGTAACAATAGGTACAGTTAGCGTTACACCTGTCGGTTGGGTCTATGTAAACACAGTTTAAGTCCGTATTGAACCGGAAGTCATGAAGTTCTTTATTAAGGTGGGCCTTTTTATCATTGTACAGCCTTATCAGATCTTCCGGCAGCATGAAGCCGCCATTATCACTTTTTGGCACAAGCCCCCAGAATACATTGTCAGGGTCAAGTGCAAGTTTCCAGTCAGTGTTAATGTCAGAAAATGAAAGCCCGCGGTTATTGTTTTTCATTGTGTTCTCCTTTTCGTATTGTTTTATTTACTGTCTTTCCTGAGAAAACAGGAATCCAGTTCCAGTTTTTCCTGGATTCCCGTTTTCACAGGAATGACGCAGGGGCGCATTGCAATACGCCCCTGCGGTAAAAATCCTACAACGGCATCTCTTTTTTCGGCACGTCGCCGTACATCACAAAATGTGTCAACCCGTTCGCAGTCTTTGCGCATTTCAGGCGGTATGAAACAACGCCTGATTTTTTGCGGCTCAGGCCTTTCTTATCGGCAGGCCTGACTTTTTTAGTCATATCTTCTCACCTCCTTTCTTTTGCAACTTTTATAATCTCCCTTCTTGCCTCGCCGATCGTGAGAGGAATTTTTTCAAACGGCATTTTGTCTTCATGCTTCAACCTGTAGATAAGCTCTGCAATCTGCGGGAGTCTGAGTTTGACATTGGACATCTCCTCAGGCGCTTTAAAGACGTCCTCAGGAATGCCTCCTCTCACAATGCGGCCCCTGCTCAGAATATAGAGCCTGTCGAGGAACAACGGGACAAGGTCAACGCTGTGAGTAGCCATTACAATGGTCACACCGTTTTCCTTATTCAACCTCGTAAGGAGATTCATCATCCTGTATTCACCCATCGGATCCAATCCTGCGGTCGGCTCGTCAAGGAGCAATATTTCGTGTCCCATCGCAAGAAGACCTGCAATGCATACCCTTTTTTTCTGCCCAAAGCTGAGATTGTGGATGGATTTTTTTTCATATCCATTCATATCTACATCTCTGAGCGCGCCGGTTACCTTCCGTTCAACGTCTTCTTCTGAGAATCCCATATTAAGAGGGCCGAACGCCACATCCTCAAATACCGTAGAGGCAAAAAGCTGGTTATCGGGATTCTGGAACACAAGGCCGACCTTCTTATAAATATCCTTCGGAGAAAGCCGCCGGATATCGGCATTATCAAGATAAACATTGCCTTCAAAATTTTTGATCAATCCGTCCATGATATTTAAAAGTGTCGTCTTCCCCGAACCGTTTGAACCCAGTATGCCGACAAATTCTCCGTGCGATACATCAACCGCCATATCAGACAATGCCTGGGTCCCGTCAGGATACTTGAAGGAACTGATATTTATTGACAGCCTTACCTGCGTACTTTTTATATCTTCCATATAAATCCCATTGCAAATACCAATAAAACAGATGCCGCAACTTCAGAAAACCTAAACGGCTTGTGCCTCATTGCCGGCATAGTGCCGTCATAACCTCTCTGAATCATTGATACTGTGATATTATGACTGTGTTCAAACGCCTTGAGAATCAGCGAGCCTGTGAGGGCGCCGAACGAGCCTAATCCCCGCCGTATATTTGAATAGCCGAGGCGGTTTTTCTGCGCATTATAAATGACCATTGCGTCTTCAAAAAGCACAAAGATATACCTGTAGGCGAACATAAGTATTTCTATAAAACCCCTCGGGATCCTCATCCATGAAAGTGCCGACATGAACTCTGTAAATGGAGTTGAGAACCCAAGGATAGCCACAACCGTTACCGCAGCAAAAATCCTAACCGCAATCATGGTCCCTTCTATCAGCCCGTCTCTGCCTGATAGCAAAAATTTCAGAAGGATTATCACAGAAACAATAAACAGGGGCTCTGAAAACCTTAAAAGAAATATTCTGAGCGGAATTCGCATCTTCACGCAGAGGAACGCTCCGAGCAAGGATACAAATAGTGAAAAGACAAATCCCTTATAGCTCAAAACCATGACAAGTATGGCCAGGGCGACAAGAAGCTTCACCCTTGCGTCAATCCGTAAGAGGAAGTGATCTTTTTTAAAATATTCCGAAAATAATTCCATTGGTGTCCTTTTATGACTAAACCTTAACGATCTATCTTTTGTTTTTCGCTACTATCATGTTGCTGTCCTTTAACTATCAGTTCCTTCCAATAATATCCTGCTGCAAAACCTCCGATTGTCCCTGCAACGAGAAACACAAACAGCAGAAGGTCTCCCTGATCCGTATTTATCAAGGGCTCCTTTGCCTCTCTGCCATGTTCTTTGGCGTATTTTTCTATGACCGATTCATCAACACCCGGCCATTTATCAGAAGCAGTGACAGTGTCAGTGAACAGTGAACAGTGAATACTGAAAAGTAAAAAAATTATAAAAAAAATAATTTCATAACTTTGAACTTTGAACTTTGAACTTTGAACTTTCATGATGTCGCCTCTTCTGCTTTTATCACCCTCATCTTTACAAGCAGGTCGGGACGCTTTTTGTAAAGCAGCGTTACCATTCCTGCTGTCATTGCGCCTTCAAGAATTCCAAGTGGAAGCTGGGTAGGGATAAAAGCTATAACGAGTTTCCAAAAAAGAGGCGCAAACGGAGCGTCTCCTTTTATGCCCGACGCAAGTTCGATGGATGTGGCGAGATATGTTGCCCAGTCTGCAAACAGCCCTGCCATAAAGCCTGAAATTGCCATGTTTATTTTCATCGAGCGCAGCGCTTTAAACGTCAAATATCCCGCAAAGGAGCCCATTACTCCCATTGACACTATATCTGCGCCCCATGTGCTTAATCCTCCGTGCGCAAGAAAAAGCGCCTGAATGAGAAGCGCAGCAGCAGTAACCAGAATGCTTATTGCCGGTCCTACAAGTATGCCTGATATTCCTGTGCCGCAGGGGTGCGAGCATGTGCCTGCCGTTGGTACCGGTATCGGCATGCACGAGATAATAAAGACGACTGCAGCCATGAGGCCTACCAGGGGTTTAAAAGACAGGTCAACAGCAGAAAGTTTTTTTAACCTGTATAAGCCGTATGCAACAAAGGGTAAGGCGACCGCAAACCACAATGCCGCCCAGTTAAAAGGAAGTATCCCTTCAGAGATATGCATGGCGTAAGCATTAGAGGCAGTAAGAATTGCCATAATAGCACACAAACACATTAGTGATGTCATTCCCGCAAGCGAAGCGCGTCGGGAATCTTTCTGAAAAACAAAGATAGATTCCGGACAAGCCGGAATGACAGCGGGAGTTTTTGTTTTTTTAACAATATTGTTTTGAACTTTGAACTTTGAACTTTGAATTTTCATTTTCCCTCCGCCATTTTCAGCAGCGCATTCACGGTCGCAACTGCAACAGGCGTCCCGCCCTTTCTGCTCAGGTTCGTTATGAAGGGGAATTTCTGCGCTGAGAGAAGCGCCTTTGATTCGAGCGCCTTCACAAAGCCTACGGGGACGCCGATTACGAGGGGATTGGGATCAGGGGTTAGGGTTTGGTTAAATAACTCAACGACTTTCAATAATGCTGTAGGCGCATTGCCAATGGCTATAATACCGATGTTATTATTTTCTTTTAACGCTGATTCAATTCCCATCTCTGCCTTTGTCTTTACTTCCGACTGCTGATGGCTGAAAGCTGATTGCTGTATGCTGCATATTACCCTTCCCCCCCATTTTTCGAGGAGCCGTTTATTTATACCCGCCCTTACCATTTCTATATCGGTAAGGATGTCTTTACCCGCTCTGATTGCGTCTATCCCGGTTTTTATTGCATCAGGATGGAACACTAATGTATTTCTGAATTCAAAATCAGCAGTGGCATGAATCACCCGTTTTATGATAGGCACTTGTTCAGGTGGAACAGAGCTTAAGTCCATTTCCTCAGATATTATCTCAAAGCTCCTTTTTTCTATGTCCTGAGGCTTCAATCCATTCGCATCATATATCCTCTCCATGACGACATGGACAAGTTTTTGGTGAATGCCGAGAGGCTCCGTATAAATAAATTCCCTATCGGGATACGTCTCTTCAGCCTTTCTTATTATTTCCGGTATGTCCTTTGTGACATGAATCCCGCTGCTTAAGAAATAAGGATGGATGACTATCCTTTCAGCCCCGCTTTCAACACACTCTCTTATCGCATCGAAAATCTCCGGCTCCGCAAACTGAAGGTATGCCACCCTTACGCAATCACCGCTGCAATTGGGGTGAATAGTGTTGTGCAAAAGCCTTCCGGCAAGCTCAATGTTATTGGCATCTTTTTTAGGGCTTCCGTGTCCTATGAGTATTATGTTTTCCATTACTTCTCCCTTTGCTCAGTCATTCCCGCAATTTGTTGAGCGGGAATCCAAGTCTTTTCACAAGAAACTGGATTCCCGTTTGCACGGGAATGACATTCTTGAATAAATCTTATAAAGTTTTGCGCAATGCCGGAATTACTTCCAAAATGCAGGTGCACATAACTTGCGAGAGCGTTCTTGTATCTGTAACCTTCATCGGGAAGACTCTCCCCTGAATTATTTTTTAGTGAATATGCCATTGAGAGCTCAGAAGTTACTTCTGCTCGTCTGCTCGTCTGCTCGTCTGCTCCATTAGTTATCTCTGAATAATGGAACTCATGGCCGCGCAGCCGATCCCCCTTCTTGCCGATGATACAATCATCGTTCAGTTCTATTTCCCTGTAGCCTAAATGCACATTGCCTTTTTTCATCTGCGTTTCAAAAGGGAATAGGCCCACCATCTTAAAAAAATTTCCACTGAAATCATGAATCCCTTCTGACAGATACATCAGGCCCCCGCATTCGGCATAGAGCGGCCTGCCTGAATCAGCCCACTCTTTTATGGATTTAAGCATCGGCGTATTGCCGGATAATTCTTTTGCGTATAGCTCTGGATATCCTCCTCCGATATAGAGGGCATCTACATTGTCGGGAATTTTTGTATCGCGAAGCGGGCTGAATGTTGTTATTTCTGCGCCTGCATATCTCAAGAGGTCAAGATTATCCTCGTAGTAAAAACAGAATGTCCTGTCATAGGCAACGGCGATCTTAATTTTTGATTTCGGATTTCGGATTTCGGATTTTGATTCCGCAATCCGCATTTCGCAATCCGCAATTGAAATATTCCGCATTCCGCAATTACAAATCCATTCGACATCTATATGCTCCAACACCGCATCCGCAAGTTTATCAATATTCTCTTCCGTGATCGGATTTTCTTCTGCAACAGTCAGTCCTAAATGCCTGTGGGGAATCTCAAAATTTATATCTCTTGGAAGATAGCCCAACACCTGCACGTCATGAACGCTGTTTTTGAGCCGTTCATAATGCTTTTTTGATGCGACGCGGCTGAAGATAACACCCACTATTAAGGGATTAGGGGTTAGGGGTTGGGGGTTAGTATTTTTTCCTTTCATGCCAATCCCCAATCCCCAATCCCTGAACCCTGCGACAACCGCTCCCGCGCTTTCGGCCATGCCGTAGGCATCAACCACAAGGATAACGGGAAGGCCGAGTATTGAGGCAAGCTCCGCTGTACTGTGCTCTCCATCATACATGCCCATAACACCCTCGACTATTGATATGTCCGCACCCATCGAATATTTATAAAAACAATCCCTGACATAATCCTCGCCGCACATCCAGATATCGAGATTTCTTGCCTGCCTATCCGTGATAGTCCTGTGAAGGCCTGAATCTATAAAATCAGGCCCCGCCTTAAAAGACTGCGCCTTCACGCCCATTTTTCTTAATGCCGCCAGAATACCGAGGGTCACGGTTGTCTTGCCGCATCCGCTGTGCGTGCCGGCTATCACTATGCCCTGCATATATCTTCAAGCTCCTTAAGAAGTCTTCTGTTGTCCTTTGCGGATTTCACAGCCACTCTGATATAAGAGCCGCCGAGTCCTTTAAAGTTAGAGCAATCCCTCGCAAGAATGCCTCTTCTTTTCAGCTTTTTATATGTCTCGAGTGCATTGCCTGTTTTTAAGAGATAGAAATTTGCATCGGAATGAAAAAATTTTACCCCTATCTTTCTAAAGCCATTCTCAAGAAATTTCTTTTCTTTTTTTATAAATGCTAAAGTTTTCTTAACGTATGCCTTATCGCTTAATGCAGCTACCCCTGCCTTTTGCGCCAGGGTATTTACCGTCCATGGCTCTTTAGACGAATTCATTTCCCCTGTTAAATATTCAGGGATTAGTGCGTAGCCGATTCTCAAGCCGGATAGGGCGTATATCTTTGTCATTGACCTGAGAACGATAAGATACGGATTATTCCGAACCTCGTCTATCACGGAATTCCCAGGGCAAAAATCTATGAACGCCTCGTCAACGACAAGGCAGCATCTTGCTTTTTGGGCCGCCTCTGCTATCTCTAAGACACCC
>SCSY01000235.1 GCA_004298625.1 Nitrospirota bacterium
TTCATAGAAACAAAAGTGTCAGTTTATAGTGCAAGTGCCAGTGCTGCTTCCTGTCATTTTTAGCCACGACACTATTCACTTGCACTTCCTTTATTTCACTATTATCGTCGGTTCTACAGACATGCCGATTCTCAAGACATGTTCGGGATCTGTGCCTTTATCGAGAATTATCTTCACCGGAATCCTCTGCACCACTTTAACAAAGTTTCCAGTTGCATTCTCAGCAGGGAATAAAGAAAAAACAGCGCCGGTGCCGGCCATAATGCTTTCAACCTTGCCGCTGAATTTCTTTCCCGGATATGTATCCACCTTAATCTCAACCTTCTGTCCAACCTTTACTCTCTCAAGCTGTGTTTCTTTGTAATTCGCAATAACGTGAACATCTCCCAATGCCACAACTGCCATGAGAGGCTGTCCGGCCTGAATCTGGTTGCCCAGTTCAATTGCTTTTTTAGTCACGTATCCGTCTGCCGGCGCATAAATCTTTGTATAGTCATAATTAAGCTGTGCTGCATCCAGCAAAGCCTCTTTCTGCTTGACAGACGACATTAATACCAACTTCCCCGCCTCTGCCTGTTTCAAGGCCGACCTCTGGGTTTCGACAGAAAGAGATGAATATTTCAGGCCCTCTGATGCTGCCTTTACCATTGCCAGAGATGATATATAGTTTGTTTGTGCCTTTTCATATTTTTCCTTCGGGATTATTTCCTCTTTATAAAGGCCTTCTGCCCTTTTCATATCAGATTCAGCCTGTTTAAGATTTGCCTCCTGCACTTCAAAAAGGCCGTTTATTGCATTTGCCCTTGCGCTTAACTCTGCAATCTGCTTTTTTGAGGTCTCTATCCTGGCCTCAACCTCCAGCAGCTTTGCCTTTTCAGAATTAAGTCCGGCCAGCATTTCCTTCACCTTTACATCATAATCAGCAGAATCCAGTTCCAGAAGAACGTCGCCTTTCCTTACAAACTGATTCGATTTCACATGGATGTTTTTAACTGTCCCTTGCACCTTTGAAGCAATGGTATGCACATTGCCCTCTATAAACGCGTCATCGGTCGTAAGATGTGTGCTCTTATATCTGAGATAAAAGAAACCTGTAATGCAGCCTGTAATCGCAATGCCTGCAAAGATCAGGGCAGCGATCTTCTTTTTTCTATGATTCTGAGGGGTTGGTGTTTTAAGCTCTTCCATTTTATCTCCCGGCATAATTCTTTAATAAAAACTAAATATTTTTATCGCTGTAGAATTCTGCTTTGCCCTTGTTGCCGCCGAACAATCTGACTGCAACTTCCTGTGCCCTGTCCATATAATAATAAACAACCGGCGTAATGTAGAGGGTTAAAAGCTGGGAGACAACAAGCCCTCCGACAACTGCAAGACCGAGAGAGCGCCGCGCATCAGCGCCTGCTCCGAATCCGATCGCTATAGGCAGCGTGCCCATCAATGCAGCCATAGTTGTCATCATAATAGGCCTGAAACGTATGATTGCGCCTTCGTAGATCGCATCCAACGGCTTCTTCCCCTCATTACGCTGGGCTTCGAGCGCAAAGTCTATCATCATAATCGCATTTTTCTTCACAATTCCAACCAGCATTATTATCCCGACATCGGCATAAAGGTTCAGATCCTTTCCGAATATCAAGAGTGTGATGAGCGCTCCAAAGCCTGCTGCCGGCAGGCCTGAAAGTATGGTAATAGGATGAATATAGCTCTCGTATAATATGCCCAGCACTATATAGATGACGACTATGGCCAGGATGAAGAGAAAAATCATTCCCTTGGCAGAAGACTTAAAGACCTGCGCGGTTCCCTGAAAACCTGTAGTAATTGCAGCAGGGAGAGACCTTGCCTCTTTTTCTACTGCAGCCACTGCATCGCCGAGCGGAGCTCCGGGCTTGAGATCAAAAGATATGGTCACGGCATTAATCTGACCAAGATGGTTAACGGACAAAGGGCCGAGCCCCTCCTTAAGTGTCGCAAGAGAATATAGAGGAATCAGATGATCGGTATTCGAGCGCACATAAAGCAGGCCCAATGCCGAGGGGTCCATCTGATACTGAGGTTCCACCTCCATGATCACCTTGTATTGATTCGAGGGAGCATATATTGTAGAAACCTGCCTGCTTCCATATGCAGAGTACAAAGAGTTCTCTATCTGCTCGGCAGTGACTCCGAGCGCAGCCGCGCGATCCCTGTCTATATCGAGGTTAATCTGGGGGTTCCTTATCTGCAGGTCGCTTGTTACGTTCTGAAGCATCGGAAGCCCGCGCAATTTCATCTCGAACTCAGAGGTATGTTTATAAAGTTCACTTGTATCCGGACTCTGAAGGACAAACTGGTACTGGGCCTTTGTGAAAGTCGCCTCAAGACGGATCGGGGGCGGGTTCTGCATAAACATCATGACTCCCGGAACTACCATCACCTTTGGAAAAAGGCCCTGAATGATCTGGTCTGCGTTAAGCTTGCGCTCACGCCGCGGCTTGAGCTTGATGAACATGAAGCCGCCGTTTGAGGCGACCCTTGGTCCTGCTGCTCCAACAACCGACATAAATGATTCAACGTTCGGATCCTGAGACACTATCTCGGCGAGCTTCTGCTGATGCCGCTTCATGTCATCAAAGGATATGCCTTGCGCAGCTTCCGTGAAAGCGAATATGCCTCCGATATCATCGGGGGGAAACAGGCCTTTAGGCATTTTTCTAAAGAGCCCTATTGTCAGCAGTGCCATTACAACAGTGATTATAATTATGGCGAGCCGGAAATTAAGCGCCTGCTTGAGAGTCCGCTCATAGAGATTGAGCATGCCGTTAAAGAACCGTTCCATAATATTGTAGAGCCGGCCATGCCGCTTTTCGGCCTGCGGTTTTAGGAAACGGCTGCAGAGCATCGGTGTCAGTGTAAGGGAAACAGCTCCTGATATCAGTATCGCAACGGTGATGGTTACTGCAAACTCATGCAGCATTCTCCCGATCATGCCGGCCATAAAGAGGACAGGGATAAAGACGGCGACCAATGAGAGCGTCATCGAAAGTATCGTAAAACCAATCTCCTTAGAGCCTCTGAGGGAAGCCTCCATCGGCTTTTCTCCATGCTCCATGTGGCGCACAATATTTTCGAGCATAACGATGGCGTCATCAACCACAAATCCGACAGACAGGGTAAGGGCCAGGAGTGTTATATTGTTTACGGAAAACCCGAACCCGTACATGGCTGCGAATGTGCCGATAATGGATAGAGGAAGGGCAAGGCTCGGGATTACCGTTGCTGAAAGGTTCCTCAGAAAAAGGAATATAACCATAATAACAAGGGCAATCGTAAGCAACAAAGTGAATTTGACGTCGGTAACTGATTCGCGGATTGACTCCGTGCGGTCGAATAATGTGTTGAATTGAACGGTTGCAGGAAGCTGGCTTCTGAAACCTGGCATCTGTTTTTTTATCCTGTCCACCACCTCAATGGTGTTGGTGCCGGGCTGCCGTTGAACAGCCAGAACAATAGCCCGTGTTGACTTTCCTCCGGCGTTGTACCATGCAGCGATCTTGTCATTCTCAACACTGTCGCTCACCTTCGCGATGTCCTTAAGTCTGACAGGAGAGCCGTCGCGGTAAGCGACGATCACCGGCCTGAATGCCTCTGCATTATAAAGCTGGCCTGTCGCCTGAATTGTAAAGGCCTGCTTATCTCCCTGAAGCCCGCCTGTCGGGAGATTCACGTTCCAGCGCGCCAAAACCGATGAGACCTCATCTAAACCGATCTTGCGGCTCGCAAGCGCTTTCGGATCAAGCTGCACCCGCACCGCATATTTCTGAGAGCCGTATACCTGCACCTGCGCCACGCCGCTTATCATCGAGATGCGGGGTGCGATAATGGTATCCGCAAATTCATTCACCTCGGATAGTGGAAGCGTCGGCGAGCTGAGGGCAATATATAAAACAGGCTGGTCCGCCGGGTTCACTTTCTGAAAAGTCGGCGGACTCGGCATACCCTGCGGGAGCTGGCGTCCTGCCTTTGAAATAGCCGCCTGAACATCCTGGGCTGCTGCGTCAATGTTGCGCTCCAATGCAAATTTAAGCGTTATGATCGAAATGCCCTGGCCATTGGTTGAGGTCATGGAATCAAGTCCCGCAATAGTAGAGAACTCTCTCTCAAGCGGGGTTGCTACGGCGCTCGCCATCGTCTCAGGGCTTGCCCCCGGCAGGTTGGCGCTTACCTGTATTGTAGGAAAATCAATGCTAGGCAGATCATTAACAGGCAATATGCGATAGGCAAACAGCCCGAATATCATAACCGCCAGCATGACAAGGCTGGTCATTATAGGCCGTTTTATAAAAAGTTCGGATATGTTCACTTTGTCTTATCTTTCACCGGAACCTCAGGCTTTTGATTCTGCTCCATGCCCTTTGATCCCTGCAGCTTTATTATCTCTACCGGAGCTCCCGGCATTAAGCGCATCTGTCCGTCGGTGACAACCAGCTCATCAACAGACAGTCCCTTTTCGATAACCGTCATCTCTTCGTATGTAATGCCTGCAGTAACAGGACGGAGTTCCGCAGCGCCTTGTTTCACGACAAAGACATACTGCCCCTGCTGCCCTGTCTGTACGGCATGTGTTGGAACAACTATCGCATCCTGAATAGTTGACAGGGTAATTGTTATTGTAACGAACTGTCCGGGCCAGAGATGCCTCTCTTTGTTTGCAAACGAGCCCTTTATTTTTATTGTGCCTGTCGCCGCATCGACATTATTATCAATAAAAGTCAGGACACCATGCTCGGGGGTTTTATCCTCTCTGGAAATATACGCCGCAACTACAACTTTTCCCGCAGCCATATATTTTTTTATCTCCGGAAGATATTTCTCAGGCACGGAAAAAGTCACGTATACGGGCTGAATTTGGTTGATGACGACCATAGGCCTATCATCATTAGCCCTGATCAGATTTCCCCTATCCACAAGCAGACCTCCGGTACGACCCGATATCGGGGCATACACGGAACAGTAGCTTAATTGCAGCCTGGCATTCTCAAGAGAAGCCTTGCCGGCCTCGACAACAGCCCTGAGGGCCTCCGCATTTGTAGCAATCTGGTCATACTGTGACTTGCTCACAAGCTGTTCGCGGTATAATTCGGTGTAACGCTGCGTATCCTCGTCGGCCTTCCTGGAAAGAGCGGTGTCTCTTAAGAGGTTCGCCTTAGCAGATTCAAACGCAGCCTTGTAAGGGCCGGGGTCTATCGTAAAAAGCAGGGCGCCTTTATTAACATCCTGGCCTTCGCTGAAATATACATGAGTCAATTCTCCGCTTACGCGTGCCTTAATCGAGACTGTTGAATAAGCCTCGACATTGCCGATGGCGTGGATCTGAACAGGCACTGATTTCCGGGCAACGCTCTCCGCTGTTACAGGCGCCGGCGGCCGCTTCATCTCCTGCTGTTTCTTCTTTGAACATGCAGGGAGAAAGAGCAGAGAGTAAACGGCAAACAGCAGGAAGAAAAAAATAGTTAACGATGACTTAATTTTCATATAAAGCTCCGATTATTTTATTTGGTTCATAGCAGTTTTTAACAAAATGCCTGTTGCGCGTTTCAACCTAAGAACAGACAACTGATAGTTGTACCTGGAATCCGCAAGTTGCCTTTCCGCTGTAACAAGGAGC